>CAYOTJ010000343.1:0-4831 GCA_964406855.1 uncultured Saprospiraceae bacterium | reverse complement strand
ACAAAGCGCTGGTAATGTGCCAGGTAGCCGAGATGTTGCCCAATACGCGCAGCGTCTCGCCATTGTCGTCAATCAAGTCCAACATCGCGCGCGGGTTGCGGTTGTCGATGCTTTGCACGAAAGTACCATCGGCATTAAAGATCGGACGTGTCGGGTTGGCCTGAAGCGCAGCGCCAATGATGTTGCCTTCAAAACCGGCATTGTCGGTGGTTAGGGCGTACGAGTTGTTCAAACGCGTGCTCGTCAGTTGCACCGCCAGCTCTACTTTGTCGTTGAGCATCTTGTGCGAAGCGTTTACGCGCGCATTCAAACGAGCTAAACCCGTCTTGTCTACAATACCCTGTTGGTCGAGGTAGCTCAGCGAGAAGCGATAGAGCGTCTTTTGATTGCCGCCGCCATAGCCTATGCTGTAGTTCTGGCTAATGCCCGTACGGAAAATCTCGTCCTGCCAATCGGTAGCGCTGCCAAAGTCTACAACGGCAGCATTAGCGCCAGCCTTAACGGCCTGGTCTACATACTCGCCGGCGCTGAGTACGTCAATCTTGTTGAGTATGCTCGATACGCTCGTCTGAGCAGACAAGGTCAGGTTGCCCGTACCTTGCTTACCGCGCTTGGTCGTGATCAACACCACGCCGTTGGCGCCCCGCGAACCATAAATAGCAGCCGCCGAAGCGTCCTTCAACACGCTGATGCTCTCAATATCATCAGGGTTGAGGAAGTTCAACGGGTTGCGCGCTGAAGAAGTACCCGCGCCGAAATCAGAGCCGCCGGCACTGTCGTCGCGGCCATCCAAAGGCACGCCGTCAATTACAAACAGCGGGTTGTTGTTACTGCGCACCGACGAAGTGCCCCGGATACGGATGTTTACACCCGCGCCCGGCTCGCCGCTGGCTGCCGTGATCTGAACGCCGGCCGCACGACCCTGAAGCAACTGCTCCGGAGACGCAATCACACCTTTGTTAAAATCCTTTTCGCCAATGGCTACTACGGCGCCCGTAGCATCGCCCTTGCGAACGGTTCCATAACCCACTACCACTACCTCATCCAGTACCTGACCGGCTGCCAGCTCAATATTGAGCACCCGCTGGCCTCCAATACTGACCGTTTGAGACGTGTAGCCCGTGTAAGATACCTCAATCTGGGTAGCGCCTGCCGGGAGCGACAACGAGTAAGACCCGTCTACGTCCGTTACCGTACCCGTCGAGGTGCCCACCACCAGAATGTTGGCGCCGATGAGCGGTTCTTTCGTGGCTGCATCCGTCACTACGCCGGTAAGGCTGCCTTGCGCCATCGCAAAGCTGCCTATTGTCAGCATGAGTGCCGTCGCTAACCACCGAGGAAAGAAGTCGACTTTAAGCTTCATACAATACTTCGGTTTGGTTAAAAAAAGCTGTTACAGTGAAAAACCATCGCCTTC
The DNA here is from genome assembly GCA_964406855.1 of uncultured Saprospiraceae bacterium. Classification (GTDB taxonomy): domain Bacteria; phylum Bacteroidota; class Bacteroidia; order Chitinophagales; family Saprospiraceae; genus JAUMBM01. The sequence continues at coordinate 3,414 of CAYOTJ010000343.1, read as the reverse complement.
CATCAAGATTGCATACCGCAACCCTATGAGTAAAGGCTCATATCGCTTCTTTTAGTTGATTGGGGATACTCCGTTTCTACGCGCTAAGACAGGTAGTTTCTATCCTGCAAGACTCTTTTGATTTCACCTCACACCGACCAATATGTGTGAAATCAACACTAAGTAAGCGCAAAGTTCTTGAATAGTGTCCAATTGTGCAAGCAAGTGAAAAAATATTTCTCCAAAATTCTGTTTGCCAAATATTATTCCAAAGTACCCAACAGACTTTTTTACAACGATTTATGGCCAAAAATTGCTGCTTAGACGAAAAAGCATTATTTTTAACACGCTGTTAACAAATGATTAAAGCCTTGTTTTAATCGAAAACGCTTCGCACAACAGGCGCTTTTTAATCGTTTATTAAGCACATCTGTTCTATCAGCACATGCTTATGATCCCCCGATTTTTTTTCTTACTACTCATCCTTTGCCGGCTTGGATACCTTCCTTTGGTTGCTCAAGACCAAGACATCCAACTGCTCAGGAACGTCAAAAAGGTCGACATCCCTTTTGAGTATGTCAATAACTTTATGGTCGTAAGCGTCGTCTTTAACGGCATCTTCCCCCTTAAGTTTATTTTCGACACCGGCGCCGAAAACACCATACTTACCCAACGGGAAATCACCGATCTCCTCCAGATCAACTATCAGCGGCGTTTTACGGTCTATGGCTCCGACATGTCTACCGAACTCTATGCCTACCTCGCCAATGGCATTCAACTCAAAATAGGCAATCAACTCCTCCTCACCGATCGCTCCATACTCGTGCTGGAAGAAGACTATTTCCGCTTTGCCGAATACGCCGGCATAGAAGTGCAGGGTATCCTCGGCGCCGACATTCTCCGCCGTTTTGTTGTTCAAATCAACTATCAGCGCAAAACCATCACCCTCCACGACCCCAATCACTTCGACCCGCCCCGAAGCGACCGCTTTTTATCCTACCCCATCGAATACAAACGCTACAAACCCTATATGCGCATCCCCACGGGCCTACCCGACAATCGCGTTCGATCCCTCAAATACCTGATCGATACCGGCGCCAGCTTATCCATGTTGCTCCATGCCAATACCGACTCTATGCTCACCCTGCCCGGCAAGGTAATCACCTCTAATATAGGCATGGGACTCGGCGGCTTCCTACAAGGCTACGCCGGCCGAATCCCCTGGATCCAAATTGAAGATTATCGGATAGAGCAAATTGTTACTTACTTTCAGGATGTAGACCCCGACATCGACTCCGCCATTCTCAACCAGCGCAACGGCATCATTGGCAATCAGCTATTAGAGCGCTTTGTCGTCATCCTCGACTATCCCCGCGAAAAAATATACCTGGCCCCGACCGAGCGCTACAACCAACGATTCCTGTTCGATCGCAGCGGCCTCAACTTAGCGGCTACGGGCGTCAACCTCCGCACATTTGTTATTGTAAGCGTCACCCCCGGCAGCCCGGCAGCCGAGGCGGGCCTCTTGCCCGGCGATGAAATCAGGGGTATCAACGGCATAGGCTACGGGCTGATTGATCTCGAAGGGCTACTCCGCAAGCTGCGCGCCAAACCCGGTCGTCTCATAAAGCTCAAAATCCGCCGAAATGATAAAATCATGCGTATGCAATTCCGGCTCCGAGACCTAATTTAAGGGCGCTCGTTGAGCCGCCAGTCGTAATCGATATAAGTAATGCCGGCCGACTCCTGCAACGGAACCTCCGCATACCTATTGATAAAAGCCCTCACCGAGCCCGACGCTTCGTTAAAATCGCCGCTAAACCATTTGAATAGCTCCGATAAAGCCGCGCTGCTGCCATCGGCGGCGATCCGGTTGCGAAGCGGGTCGCGGATAAAATTGCGCATGGCGTCGTCCAACTGTTCATCCAATCGATCGGCTACATAGGCTTCCCCCCTCAGCTTAGGGCAGGAATAAGAAGCGCAGTTCACAGCAGCATGAATGCGCGCATCCTTAAATACCGGCCGCAAAATGTTGTGCTCAATGTTGTTCAAATCGTAAACCCGGCCCTGTATGTTGATGAACTTGATGTCCCAGACCGTGTTCACAAAAGGCAGCCCCGGGCGAATCTCTTTAATGCCCGCCACGGGGTAATGGTCGGCTACTAACTTCACCGTAAACGCGTTGTAGGCATTGATCCAATACGCCATCTGCTCTTCCCTTGTCCAGCCTGCATCCGAGGGATGACTACTGCTCAGCAACCTCAGGTAGGCATTCAGCGCAGCGCTGTCGCGCACAAAACCCCCATAATCTACCCAGCCGTCGGCATCCACATGGCGCTTGAGCAGCGCGTCCCATTGTGCATGCGATACGGGTTCGTCGGTAGAGTCTACCCGTATGGCGCGGCATTGGCTACATAAAAGTACTGCCATGACGACCAAAACGGCCGACATGGCCCCAAACGCCAATCTTCTCATATTGCTGTTTTAATATTTCAACCAGGAGGTATACCAGCGCTTCAGACGCTCCGGAGGCAGGCCCAAACGCCAGCCGTTAAACACCAGCAAATTAGCCAACTGAACCTTTAGCCAACTGTTGTGCCGGTATTTTCGGGCCGACACCACCACATCCTTAGGAATGATGTGCAGCGGATACCAATCCCGTGCATTTTTTAAAAAAGTGTACTCTTCCATGAACTGATCGGGGTATCCGCCCAACTCCCAAAACAGCCACTTAGGTATATAAAAGGTCTTGTCTCCACCCTGGCACCACATAAAAGGCCAGCGCGTAAACCAGGCGTTGATGCGCAGCATCAATGATGGAGAATCAAAGCGATACCGGTAGCACCCCATCAGGCTCCCTTCGGCTAACGCCCGCTCAATATCATCTGCAAAACCGACCGGCGGCCAGGTGTCGGCATGTACAAAATAAAATACCCTGCCTTTGGCCTGCTCGGCCCCCAGGTTCATCTGCAAACCCCTGCCCGGCCGCGGCGCAAGCACCACGCGAGCCCCGGCAGCCTCGGCAAGCATCGCGGTATTATCCGTACTGCCTCCGTCTACAACAATTATCTCCTGTAGCTTATCTGCCCCCTCCTTCCATAAGTACGAAACCAATCCGCCAATGGATTTCGACTCGTTCAGGACAGGGATAATAATGGAAATCCGGCCCATTTTGTGATCTTTCGGTACCCTTTATACGGTTCCGCCGCAATATGCGGATTGAGCCAAGATAGTTATTCTCAAGTATTTTCAAGCAAATTGCTCTTTTTTTTGGGCCCCGCCGCATGGCATTCCACCCCATAGACACCGCGGGCGGCGCCGGGTGCTACGCTATTATGCGCTACTCAGCCCTTAGAATATACGCTGCGCTATTCTAAGGGCTGAGTAGCGCATACCGCTGCGCCCCCTGGTCCGGGGCATCAACCTCCGCGCGTC
>CAYOTJ010000342.1:0-4831 GCA_964406855.1 uncultured Saprospiraceae bacterium | reverse complement strand
GCCCAGCCCGGGTCATGTTCGCCCGTAGGCAGCGGCAGACCCATAGCTTCTGCCAGCGCCTCGCCCTGGCCCTGGGCCAGCGCTTCCCGCAGAAAAACCTCTCCAAACATCCGCCGCGCCTGATAGGCATACGGCAGGTGAAAAGCCAGCCGATCCCAGTTGGCCGCCACGGGCCGGCCCGCAGGCAGCGCGTTCTTGCGCACATAATCCGTCAGGGCCTCCCCTATGCGCTGCTGGTAGCAGTCGTTCGAGTAAGGCCCGTCAAATACCGGCGTCGACTTGTGCAACTGCAACACCGCCTCGTTGCTGTCCAATACCCCATGCACCGCTATCGTCTGGTCCAGCCGGCCCAGCATAGCATCCACATCCACGTGGTTCCGATCAGCCAAATGCAGTATCTCCGCCACCAACTCATGCTTGCGCACCTGCCGAAGCGGCTTAAAAAAGTCGTGTACCGACCGCGTAGCCACCCCCCACTCGCCCTCAAAGCGCAGCAGACGCGGGTTGGCCTTCACCAGCACAGCTATGGCGCCGGCCCCCTGCGTATATTCGCCCCCCGAGCCCAGCTCGTACTTAGCCACATCACTGGCCACTACTATGCCCACCCGGTTGGGGTTGGCACGCACCCAGTCGAGGGTATTCTCCAGCGCATCCACCGCGCCGATACACGCAAAGGTGAGGTCTACCACATCGCAATGCAGCAGACAATCGGCCCCATAGTCGGCGCCCAGCGCCTGCGTCAGCATATCCAGCGCATAAGTAGCGGTGGGCTTGGCGCCATCCAACGCGCTCTCCGTACCTAAGTACATCCGCCCTACCGAGCGGGGGTCCAAGTCATTGTTGCGCATCAGCGCCAACACCGCATTGGCCATAAAGGTAGCGGCATCTTCGCCTGCATCGGCCAGCGACATAGCCGTCAGGCCCAGCCCCTGGTTCAGCTTGGCGTACTCCAACTGGCGCGCGTCGGCCAGCGTTTCTATCGGCAAATAAAGCTGCGGCACATATACCGCCATATCGTCAATGCCTACGGCAATGGTTTGCGAAGCCATAAAAATGCTGTTTAAATCAAAAAACGGGCAGCAAAGATACGCCGGTTTATTCCGCTCCGGCCTGCATCAGCCATCAAAAACAGCCCGCCGCCCCCTAGGTTCAAACAAAATACCCCCGTTTTAGCGTTTGTCAGTCCACAAGCGCTATCAACAAAGTTATTTTGGGCGCTTCGCCCCCCGCATTTTCAACGGCGCCCCGCAGGAGGTAGCCGGGTACCGCCGCAGCAGCCTCCCCGTACTACACTTTTCCTGCATACCGTAGCCCAGGCCCATAGCCATAGCGCTCTTCAAAGTTTGGGCGTGCCCCCCGGCCCCTTTGGCGCTATGCCCTGGCGAAAAGAAAGTTTTACAAGGGGCCGGGGGTCGGGCTATCCGGTCGCAGGAGCTCCCTGCTATCCCTCACGCGGGGCGGTAAGCTATGGGTTACAGCGTACAAAACCTTTTGGACAGATTAAATTTGTGTAAGCGTCCGAGATATATACGCACCTTACCCGAATCGGGGCCGACCGGGTGCAGAGCCCTTTCGATAGACTCAACGGGTGAAAAGTTTTTTTATAAATCCCTTGACTTTATTTTAAACTTCTGTTAGCTTTGCACAGCACAGCCCCAAATGGCCTCCGAAGGCGCCCGGGCATAAGCGCACCGGGAGGCAGAGGAACGAATGCGTCCATAGCAGATATTAACGAACCTATGACTAAGCAAAACATGAACTTCGCCTTTTACTTAGTCATAGGTTCGTCTATGCAACTTCCTGCTGAGGGATTGACGACAGTGAGGCTATGGGAGGGAGGGCGGTAAACATTAGTTAGCTTCCATTAAGAAAAAAGAAAACAATGTATGCGAATGACAACAAATTGAAAGTCAATAAAAGAAGATTGACTAAGAAATTGGTTAAAGAAGAAATTTCTAATGGTTCAGAATTTAGAGAAGATTTAAGCGGATTATTCTCTAAGAAACCGTTTTAAAACCTATTCATCATAATTCTAATTGAGGCAATATATATCATGCTTTGACTGTGCGTTGGATTAAATTCATAATCCTTACTCAATCTTCTGGCATGATTAAACCATGCAAACGTTCGTTCTACAACCCATCGCCTTGGGAGCAGGACAAAACCTTTAGCATCGTCGCTGCGTAATACTACCTGCCATATCCAACCCCAGACCTCTCTGATCCAATTTGATAGCTCTTCCCCTCTGTAACCGCCATCAACCCACACCAATTTTATCCGCTGACACAGCTTGCGAAGGCACTTGACCGTTTTAATATGCTCTAATAATTTCATGGCGCCAGCCTTTTCTGTAACACTTGCAGCGCAAACAAACACTGCCAACAACAAGCCCTGTGTGTCTGTTAAGATAAAACGTTTGCGGCCCGATAGCTTTTTACCACCATCATATCCACGGTTAACCCCACCTATACCTGTTGTTTTAACCGATTGAGAATCAATGATACCTGCTTTAGGCTGCTTCTTTCGGTCCATCCATCTGCGGCTTTTTTTAACAAACCAGCTATTGATAAACTCCCAGGTACCGTCGTAGCTCCAACGTCTGAAGTAACCATATACCGTATTCCAGTGGGGAAAGTCATGCGGTAGGCTTCGCCAGGTACAGCCATTTTTCAGAACATACATAATAGCATTGATAACTTCTTTCAATTCAACAGGTGGCCTACCTCCCTTTTCTGTCCCTGATTTAGTGCCGGGGAGAACTTTTTTAAGCTTTTTCCACCCGTTCTTGCTCATATCACTTGGATAACTCGCTCGTTTAACCTTATTTTGTGCTGTACTCATTTCGGAACGTTTTATGATTTAGCACCACAAAATTATCCGTTTTGAGTACATTTTTTTATCTGTTCAGGTTTTAAAACGGTTTCTAAGAAATGTGAAACACTCATTTTTTATGATTTTCAATTGTTGAGAACTCATCTATACCCGCAGCACTGTTTGTATATACGCCACTACGGATATATCAAAAGGCGCATGGCACGTTTTACTTATCTTTTATGGCGTATAAATCCCAATAGACGCATTAGTTCCTCCGCATCTCCCAACGCGCTTATGTCCGGGCGTCTTTTAGCCCCCATAGAAACTTCCTACATTCGATTTTTTCACAGGAGGCCGTTCAAGTGGTTGTGCTGTACAAAGCTAACGGAAGTTTAAAATAAAGACAAGGGATTTATAAAAAACTTTCCACCCGTTGAGTGTGTGGAATGAGCTCTGCAGCCGGTCAGCCCCGATTGGGGTAATGTATGTATATATCTCGGTCGTCTTACTGCTTTCGTGCCCCAGCAGGTCTTGTATGTAGCGCAGGTCCACGCCACTTTCCAATAGGTGGGTAGCAAAAGAGTGGCGTAGGGTGTGAACGGTGGCATAGGGATTGATGCCAGAACGCTCTTTGCACGCCGTGAATATTTTTTGTACGCTGCTCGCAGCGTACTGTCCCCCATCTTGTCCTTCAAACACCCATTCTACGGGGCGTAACACGGCGGTGTACTCTTGTAACTACTGCCATACTTTTCGTGATTAGTGACAGCCTCACCCCTCCACTCGGCTGCGCCGCGAATGGTTTAGGCTTTGGGCTGCTGCGCGAACGGCGCTGGCGCTACTGCGCAGTTGGTAGCTACAGGGCATTATTTCTTAACAACTTGAAATTGTTTTACGGGTTTCCTGCCATTTACTAAAGCCAACCAATAAATACCAGCGGGTAAGGAAGTAATATCCATAGCTGTAACAGCGCCCTGTAAATTGTTAGATATTACTTGGCGACCAGAAGAATCATAAAGTACTGCGCTCAAACGCTCTTCTTTTTCAGACGAATGACATTCAATATAAAGTATATCCTCAACAGGGTTAGGGAATACGTTAATTCTCATATTGTCCCAATTGACTTCCTCTGCATTTGACACCACTTGTACTACGACTGTTAAACCCCGCTGTATGCGATTACCCGCGTTATCATAAAAAAATTGGATATTCGTTTGCGCACTAAGCGTATGCATTATAAAAATAAAAAAACCAATGGATAGTAGATTCTTATTCATGGCAATTAAAAAAAAGTGATAATTAATACATCAAAACTACTCCTATCATTATAGTAGTTTACAGCCTACAGGTTCCTATCTCAGGAACCATAGATTCCGATTAACGGTTGACTTCTTGCAATTGTCATAACTATAGCTTACTTTTGTCTAACTATTAACTAATACGCTGATTTCATCAAAATGAAGAAGCTTCTCTCTACCCTTAAACAGGCACGGCTACAAAAAAACTATACCCAAGAGTACCTCGCCAGCGAGCTCAATATCTCTGTACGCTCTTATAGAAAAATAGAATCGGGTGAGACAGAGCTAACGGTATCGCGTTTACAGCATATTGCCAGAATACTCGAGGTAGACCCTGTTACGTTCATTGAGGCAGAGAAACCAAAGCCAGAAAAAGCGGTTCGTCCTAATGAACCCGCTACTCCGACTACTCGGAGCGAGGCCCAACTCATATCGATCATTGACAAACAAATTACGCTTGTAGAAAAGTTAGAAAGCCTTTTATCCTTAACCATGCGAGAAAAAAATAAGGACTAAGGCTGGTTTTGCACAGTGTATATCCGGCATATTCCGGCGAATCGCCCCCTGTTCCGGCCATCTGACCCATAGTGGATATTTGACGATCGTCTAACGAGGCACATCTGCATATTTGATCGGGCAGTATGCCAAATACATGTTTACGACGATTTCAACACCCTTGAGCAGCAAAAAAATGCTACGCGTTTTGCTGCTCAGGCCAT
>CAYOTJ010000341.1:3469-4837 GCA_964406855.1 uncultured Saprospiraceae bacterium | reverse complement strand
AAATATAAAAATCCAAAAACCCGAAAAAAGATTGACTTTCTAAGCGGAATATTTTTTTCTAAAAAAATTTTTCAGGCCCGTTTCAGGGCAAAAAGAAGCCCCTTGCCGGTATGAAGCAAGGGGCCTTTAAATCCCTGTTGAAGTCAGAGCGGTCTTCCCACCGGCGCCCATGCCGATGGTTGGATTCGCAAATCTTACCGGCAATGCCGGCTATATCCTGAGCAAAACCGGCGGCTGCCGGCCGTGAAATCATCCTGTTTATCAACATCTATCCAATGCTGCAACAATATACGGCCGTCATTCATATATGTTACCATTTTGCCCCATTAATTTGCAATTAATTTTTCAACTGTCCTGCGCCTTCCCTCACCAACTCCGGCGAGGGACCGGTGCAATTGATGATGGTAGAGGCTACGTTTCCGCCCGGACCGCCGTCAATGACCAGATCAACTAACTTTTCAAAGTCGTTGTGAATGTCAATCGGATCGGTAAAATACTCCTGAATAAGATCCTCCGATTTGAGCGAAGTGGTCAGAATCGGGCGCCCGAGCTCGCGCACCAGCGCCATGACGATGTTGTTGTCGGGCACGCGCACGCCAAACTCTGACTTGCGGTTTTTCAGCAGCTTGGGCACTTTGTTATTGGCCTTCAGGATAAATGTAAATGGCCCTGGCAGGTTGTGCTTCATCACCCTGAAGACGGCGTTGTCTATCTGGGTGGCATACTCCGACACCTGGCTGATGTCCTGGCAAATAAACGACAGCATCGCCTTGGCGGGGTCCAACCCGCGCAGCCGACAGATGCGCTCCACGGCCGCCTGGTTAAAAATATCACAGCCAATGCCGTACACGGTGTCGGTAGGATAAATGATGATGCCGCCCTTGGCCAGCACCTCTGTTACCTGCCTGATCTTTCTCTCGTCCGGATTATCGGGGTGGATTTGCAATAACATAGTCGCGTTGTTTTTTGCGCAATATCTGGCATTAAGCCCAATAAAGCAAGGTTCTTTTTTGATGAACAACCTGCGCGGGTTTCAGTTGGCAGCCACAGAAGCCGATCGGGAGTATTTCTTTTTTTGGGCCCCGCCGCATAGCACTCGCCCGTTATATCACCAGGGGCGGCGCCGGGTGTTCCGCTCCTACGGCAGAAAGCCCGGCCGGCCTTTGAGGGCCGGCCGGGCTTTCTGCCGTACCGCTGCACCCCCTGGTCCGGACGAAGAGGAGGCTTACTGAGGCTGCGCCAATGCGGATATACGCTACAACTTCATCATAAAGCAAAGGGGCGGCTGTTGCAACAGCCGCCCCTTTGCTTATAGTTCTGTAAGAGAACTTAGCGAAAACTATAGCCAAGGCCAAAGCCTACCCAACC
>CAYOTJ010000341.1:0-3459 GCA_964406855.1 uncultured Saprospiraceae bacterium | reverse complement strand
CGCAGCAGCAGACCATTGCGCAAGGGTTGTAGTCGGTAGCCCAAATTGACAAAGCCCAATACGCCCCAGCCATTGCCGGAGATCAAGGTCTCATCAATCTCTGCATCTATATTAGCGCGGAGGAAGGTAGTTCCAACACCCATTTCAAAGCTGTTGCGGCGCTGCCCCACCAGATAATTGAAGCCCACGGGCAAGGTGAGCAGGCCAAATTCTACATAATCGCCGTCGGTAGTATAACCCTCATAGTTGCTGAGGCCGCCAATGCCTATCCTGACGCCGGGGCCATCCTGGCGGCCGCGCTGAAGGCGCATATCAAAGTGTGTGGAAATGGCTACCCCGCTTCCTAAGCCTTCCATATAGACGGCTTTGCGAAAAGGTTCGGCCTGGGCTGCCAGCGTAGCGATGCCTGCCGTAGTAAAAGCGAGCATCAGGAGAAGGTTTTTCACGAAATGCTTCATAGTTGGTTTGTTTTGTAGGTTGATGAGTTTGTAAAGGATACAGCACAAATTTGAGCTAACCATTCCTTAAGTTGTGTTAAGAATAGGTTTTTATGGTGTTAAACCCTGGAGCCCACCTACCCCACAGGCTTTGCCAGCACCACAAACGTCAGGGGGCGCACAGGGGTTCCGTATTTCGGCGACACCTCAAAAGGGCGGGTTTCGCCCGTGGGGCGGTATCCGTGGCGTACGTACCAGTCGATGAGTTCGATTCGGTCGGAGATGACCGTCATCTCAATCCCCCGGCATCCCGTCGTTCGGGCGTGTTCTTCGGCGGCGGCCAGCAGTTTTTTGCCCAATCCTTCTCCCTGCCGGTCGGGGGCTACCGTAAGCATACCCAAATAGAGCCATTCGCCCTGGTTTTTGAGCAAAACGGAGGCCAACGGCAGCGCTCCCGGCTCGTCGTCGGCCAGTATGAGCAAAGTAGCCTGCGGGTCGGCTATAAGATCGAGCAGCACCTGGCGGTCGGTGCGCAACTCACCTTGGATGAGATCGGCCTCGTGGGTCCAGCCGCGGCGCGAGCTATCGCCCCGAAAGGCGCTGTTGATGAGGGCTTCAAGTGCGGCGGCATCATTGGCAGCAGCCTCATAAATGCGATATACAGCAGACATAATGGCGCAGTTTTTGTGAACAACGGCAAGTCCAGCCTGCGCCTAAGCGCAAGCAGCGGCCTTTAGCGCGTCAAATTTAGGATGAGGTTACTTCTGTACAAGCAATTTTCTCATCTTAGCGTTCGATTAGGTTCAATATAACTACGGTTCGCGTGAAAAAAAATGCCCAAATCACCGTTTTAGCTTTTTTGCTGGTCGTTGCCCTGTTGGGCGTGCTGATGCGCCAGTCGGCGTTTAGCGGATGGCTCCCGGCGCCCTATGATCACCTGCGCCATGCGCACAGCCACCTTGCCTTTTTGGGATGGGCCTGGGGCGCCATGTCGCTGGGGTTGGTAGAAGTGCTTACCGGCGGCCGCTGGACGCCCGCCTTAGCCGTCACCTATGCGCTGGTGCTGGCTGCGGCCCTCAGTATGACGGCCGCTTTCTGGGCCGGCGGCTACGGCGCTCCCGCCATTGCATTGCTGGCGGCGCACACAGGCTTAGCCATTGCATTTTTCATCTTTCTGGGCATACAAATCCGGCGCTGGGAGGGCGTAAGCGGCATACCTGAGCGCCGTGCCTGGAAGTGGGGCTCTACCCTGTTTATCGTCTCATCGCTGGGGCCGCTGCTCATCCCGGTCATTCGGAGTTTACCCGTCGATCAGTTATTTTTTTACCAGGCAGCCATTCACTTTTATCTCCACTTTCATTACGACGGCTGGTTTGTGCTTATCTGGCTGGCATTGTGGTTTGGGCTGAGGGCGCAGTATGGGTTAGCCATTCCCAAGCGCCGCGTAGGCTGGATGGCTTTTTTGCTCACCTTCGGCGCCGCCCTCACTTATGGCATACCTTATATGCAATATTACTCCCCGCTGCGCACCGCCGCCGTAGTAGGCGGAGGCGCACGGGTAGCCGCCGCCGTGCTGCTGGTGCTCGACTGGCGGCGCAGCGGTGCCCGACAGATGCGGCAGTTGCTGCCGCCGGGCGCCGGATGGGCCCTGGCATTGGGTATTTTCCTCTTTCTCGTAAAAGAAAGCGCTCAATGGATGGCCTGTTGGCCCGGCTTAGAGCGCTGGTTTGATCCCTCGCGCATGGGGCTGCGGGTAGCTTATCTGCATTTGCTGTTTTTGGGCGTATTAACGCCTTTTTTACTCATCTTTTTTTACGCCCAAAGCTGGCTCAAAGCCACCTTGGCTACGCGCTGGGGCTGGCGCGTCTATTGGGTGGGGTTTGGCCTTACTACCTGGTATCTGCTGGCCGATGGCTGGCAACTGCCGCCCTGGTTAAGGCCTGCGCCGGCCGCGATGTTGTTTACAGGCGCGCTGCTGTTGTTAATTGGCCTTGGGGTGCAATTGTTGGGCTGGCGGCTGCGCCGACGCAAAGCCGAACCCGCCCAGCCCGAGTTCGACTTATCAGACGTTTAATGCCCGCACTACAGATGAAAACACGCCAGATTATCGCTTTATTGCCGGCGCTTGCCGGCGCGGCTTTGGGCTACTGGAACGGGCACAGCCCGGCTTGGGCCTGGATAGCCTCCATGATGATCTTTGCAGGGTTAGGATTCGGACTTCATGCTTTTCCGGCCTTGCCAACTCGCTTTTATATGCCCGTTATGGCCTTGAGCTGGCTGGCGCTGACCGCCTGGGTGAGCCGACTCAGCGGCCCGGCCATGGGATGGCGCGATTTTCGCCACTTAGGCGATCTCCCTGCAGGCGCCTGGCTGGCGCTGGCCGCCGCCTGGCCGCCGGTATTTGCCCTCATTGCGGTAGGCAGCCGCTGGCGAGACACCCAATGGCATGTAGTTCCTATGGCTGGCGCTGCGCTGGCCGTAGGTTTGGCCGCCCACTGGCTTCCCATAGGCGCTCCGGGCTTATTCGTAGGGCTGGCGTTTTTTCTTTTTATGCTTTGTATAGGCCTATATGCCGAAAGCGATCGCAGCAGCCTCACCTGGCTGCTCTTCTGGCTGCTGCTTTTTGCGGGGTTGCTCAGCGGGTTGGCCTTCAAAACGAGCCTCGACATTGACCGTCAACAGCGGCACGAGCTCATAAAAACGCTGGCGGCCCAGCCCGGCTCGGTATTAAAAGCTCCCCCACCCTATTATGCTCGTCGCTGGCCTGCCGACAGCTTAGGCGCCCGCCGGGACGAGGGCCTTGCCATGCCCTTAGGCCAATTAGCCGAAAGTATAGATGGACGACGCGCACTGAGCTGGCAGCGGCTATCCGAAAATGAATGGCTCCTTGTTGGCCGGTTTACCGGAGGATATCGCCCACCGCTAGCCTTGTTTTCTTTGTTGTTTCTGGCGGGGTTGTTGCGGGCGCTTACCTTACAGGGCTTAGCCTGGCTGCTTAGGATCAATCCTAACTGGGTTGCAA
>CAYOTJ010000340.1:0-4854 GCA_964406855.1 uncultured Saprospiraceae bacterium | reverse complement strand
GCGCACGGTGGTATCCAAAGTGGCAAAGAGCTTATTCTCAGCAAATACATTCGATTTGCTCAATAGGTTCATCAATGTGCTTTTACCTACATTGGTGTAGCCTACCAAAGCCACCCGGATGAGCGTCTCCCGAGTTTTGCGTTGAGTAAGGTTTTGCTGGTCAATTTTTTCGAGCTTTTTCTTCAGCAAGCCAATCTTATCGCGCACAATACGGCGGTCGGTTTCGATCTCTTTTTCACCAGGGCCACGCATCCCTATACCCCCCCGCTGCCGCTCAAGGTGGGTCCATAACCCCCGCAGGCGCGGTAGCAGGTATTGCATCTGAGCCAGTTCCACCTGGGTCTTAGCCTGGGCCGTTTGGGCGCGGCTTGCAAATATATCGAGGATCAGCGTCGATCGGTCTACAATCTTAACTTTCAAGGTTTCTTCCAATACATTGGCTTGTTTCCCCGAAAGGTCGTCGTCAAAGATGACTAAGTTGATGTCTTCATGCGCTTCTATAAAAAGACGAATTTCTTCCAACTTGCCCTTACCCACAAACGTGCGCGAATCGGGATGGGGTAGTTTTTGAAGAAAGCGTTGTACGCATACCGCACCGGCAGTCAATGCCAGAAACTCCAGTTCATCGAGGTACTCGTTCACCTGTCGTTCCGTCATATTGGGCTGTATAACACCCACCGCTACGGCATATTCCGTTTCTTTTTTAAGCCCCGATTGCTTATCGCCTACATTCCATTCTGTCGCCATAGTTCTCCTTTCATTCAGGCGTCGATTAGGGTCGCCTTGTGGTTTGGTTTGTTCAACAATGATGCCTTTACCTGCGGGAAATCCAGAGTTCAGGGTCCTGCCGCTGCTCCAATCGCCATACCTCAAAATGTACCGGCTTGTCCCCGCCTAAAGCCGTGCCAATGCGGTCGCCGGCATTCAGCTTTTGTCCTTTGCTTACACTTACCGAACTAAGGCTGGAGTATACAGTGTAATAATCGCCATGCCGCACCAGTACGGTATGTTGAAAGTCCGATACAAACTGAAGGCTCGCCACTTCGCCGGCATGTACACAATTTACGGCCGCGCCCGCTGTTGCGGAAATGTCAATGCCATTATTAGCTACTTGTATATTGGGCAGCGTCGGATGCGGATGCCTGCCAAACTTCCGCGTGATGCGCCCTCCACTCACCGGCCAGGGCAGCCGCCCCCGCAGCGCCGCAAATGATCGCGACTCGGGGTTGCTCTCCCGGCTGGCCGTAGCAGTTGAGGTTGTACTGCCGCTGGCAGCATTAGCAGCAGGCGCGGCAGCGGCCCGGCGGCGCTGTCGCGCTACCTCCTCGGCAATGGCCGACTCTATGGCCGCATTAAGCGCCTCATGGGCTTTTTGCTGTTCCGTGATTTCGGCGTTGATCCGACCTTCATTAACCTTGAGCTTGCCCAACAACTGGTTTTGGCTGCTGCGTTCATTGGTCAGCAGGCCGCGCTGCTGCTCGTTTGCGCCCAGCAAATTTTCCTTTTCGGCCTTACGAGCAGCCAATTCGCCGGCTTTTACGACCAGCAATTCTTTGGCCTGTGCTATCTCTCGAGCCTGTCGCCTTCGATACCGCTGATACCGCCGAAAGTATTGCCAACGCCTGAGCGCTTCGTCAAAATCGCTGGAAGCAAATAAAAAGGCTGCCCAACTGCGGGTCAACATTGCCCGGTAGGCCGTGCGCAGCGTTTGCGAATATTCCGTTCTTAATCCATCCAAGGTGCGCTGTAGTTGATCTAAACTGTCTTCAGCCAGATAAATATCCGCTTCCAACTGTTCCACTTCATCCCGGAGCGTCTCTATAAGCTGTTCGCGTTTGCGTATTTGGGCGCCCAACAGCGACAGTTGTTCCATAGTCTCCTGCTTCTCCCGACGGGTGCGGTCTAAACGCTGCTGGTTGCGCTGCAAATCGCGCAGCAACTGCTGCCGCCGCTGTCGCAGGTCGCCGGCGCTATTGCCCGTCTGTTGGGCCATCAGCACACCGCCAAAGGCCAACAGCACTACCAGCAGCGCAACAATCCTACTGGTTGCGCTTATAGCGTTCCGGCACTTCAAACTTAATGTCGGTGGGTACGTTGATCTCAACTTTTGTAAATTCTATTTGAACATTGGCCCGCCCGGTTTCCCGGCTATTCAGTTCCAACTGACGAAGATAAGAAAAATCCTGCTTCACATTGGTAGCCCCGTAGTTGAGGAGCTGAATGTCAATGCGACGCCCGGCTTCTCTTTCCTCTACCTGCATGCGCTGCAATCGGTGGGTCGACTGATTGAACCACAAGCGGTTCGACCGACCAGCCTTCTCGGCAAAGAGGGCATACTGCGCGTCCGGAGCCGGCTGCACCTGCAGGCTATCGGTCGCTACAAAGAAAGGATTGCCCAGCAATAAAAGTTCCAACATCGACAAACTCGCCGGCACGCCAAAGTTTTTCTCCACATAACTCAGCGGCTCCGCCGAATATTCATTGTTAAATCGGTCGATCAAAAAAAACGAGTCCCGCGTCACCAATGCCCGCGCTACCTCAAAACCCAGCTTCTTCACACTCATCCAGATGACGCTGTCTTTGCGCATCTTGATAGATGCCGATACCGTTATCGACTGGCTGCCGTCGCTCATGCTCAGGTTGGCCTTAGCATCCAGCCATTCGGCCTTCATCTGATTCTCAATCACCCGCTTCAGCAGTACCTCCGCGCTGTTTTCATTATCCCGCTCGCCTGAAACCAACTTGCGGCCCGGGCCGCAACTGCTCAGCAAGGCCGGCGCCAGCAGCGCCCAAACCCAAATGTATCTATTCATACCACTGTCGGTTTGAAATTTTCTTCAGCAAATTGGGCCAGTCGCCTCCTTGCTCGCGGGCGCGATTCCAGTAACCCACCGCGCCGGCCGTATCTTTGAGCTGATACAACACATCGCCATAGAGGTCCAGGGCCGTCATCCAACGCTCGGCGCCCAGCGTCATCGCTTTATCCAGCGTCTGCCGCGCCTGCTCGTAATCGGCCTGCCGAAACTGAATGCGGGCCAGCATCTCCAAGTAGTAGAAGTTGTCGGGCTGAGCCTTTACCGCAGCTTCCGCCTGTGCCCGGGCATCCCGCGCCTGGCCTTTAGCCTGCAATAAAAAGGCATATCGGTAGTTGACCTCCGCCGACTGAGGCCTCAAGCGGCGCGCCTCCGCAAAAGCCGCTTCCGCTGCCTCCATATCTCCTAATTCGGCATGCGCCTGCCCTAATAGCGCCTGGAGTTCAGCCTTCAACTGCTCGTCGCGGCCCACCATCAACAGCGCCTGATTTATGTTGTCGAGAGCTTCCTCAGGGCGGCGCATCGACTCGGCCGCCAGCGCTACGCCATAATATAAGGTCGTTTTATTCGGAAACAGGTCCAGCGCCTGGTTGGCCTCCTTGTACAAAGCGGCCATCTCGCCGCGCGTATAACGCAGTAGCAGCAGTTGATCCCATACCGCAAAGACACTCTTATCCAACGCCAGCGTAGCCCGGTATTTTTCCAAGGCCTCAGCCTGGCGACCGCTGTGGAAAAGCAAATCTGCCGAAGCCGCTACCGGCTTGGCCTGCCCGGGGTGGGCGCGCTCCAGCACGGCCGTCAGGCGCAGGGCGGCATCTGCCAGTTCCCGGTTGCCCGTCTCCGCTACCTTGGCGATCACCGGGGCCAGCGTTCCTATCTTTTGGTCCAACGCCACCTCCTCGCGCCCAAACAGCGGCTCCAGCGAGTTCAGATAGCGTATCTCGTCCTGGTTGGCCGCCGGCCGGTCCGACAATGCCAATTGTGCTTTAGCTTCATCGGGTTTTACGCGCAATATGCCCTCATAGATACGGCGGGCCGCCGCCACATCGCCCACCGACTCGTAGTAGTTGGCCAGCAAATAGCGGTGCTCCAACTGGCCCGGAAAGGTTTCTACCAACCGCTCCAACTCTCGGGCCGCCCGACGCGTATCGCCCAAGCCTACAAAAAGGGTATGCCGGCGACGCGCAATCTCTTCGTTAAAGCCCACCTTGGCCTCCAATTGTTCGTATACCCTGATGGCGCCGTTTACATCCTGCGCCTTTACCAGCAGCAGGGCCCATTTGTAGTACAACGACTCGTCTGCCCTACTCTGCTGCACCAATACAGCATACACCTGAGCTGCCTCCCGGTAGCGCCCGCCTGCCTGATAAGCCTCCGCTAAAAACCGCGGGTACCACTCATTTTCAGGCGCCAATTTTACAGCCATGTCCAAATACCGGATGGCTTCAATGGGCTCTTCCTTAGCGTAGTACAGCCGCCCCAACTCAAAAGCCGCCGCCGCATTGCCTGCGTCGTCCTTAAGAATCTGGGTATACAACCCAATGGCCTTATCGTTATTGCCCAATAATCGCTCGCGGTTGGCCTCAATAAACTGCCGCTGCTGCGTAGCCTCCGCCTCCGTCGTTTGAGCGCATAGCGACCCCGCCAGCAACAACGCCAGCAGATGAGCAGCCATAAACCCTACATGAAAACGCCCCATGTGTTATATCCTTTTACCTTGGTTCAGGTCAGATGGCAAAGATAAGGGCTTATCCGGCGATAATCCGAAAAAGCCGCTCACATTCAACGCCCAAGCAGCAAAAAGGATTGCTAACGCAGCAAAAAACCCCGCAAAACGACAACCTTTATCCCGTCTGTTCTTTTTTTGGGGGCTGGCGGGCCGGGCAAGACGATCAACGCTATCATATCTCTCCACCCGGCCCGGCCCGCCACCGCGTCGTCCGCTATTATACCTCCCTTGGGGTCGGTATACCGCTTCCACCGCTGCCCCGCCCCGCCAATGCAGGATAGGGATGGAGAAAGGGCTTCCTACAAGGGTAAC
>CAYOTJ010000339.1:0-4868 GCA_964406855.1 uncultured Saprospiraceae bacterium | reverse complement strand
ATTCGGAAATTGATGACCGAGGGGGAATTATAATTTTAAGCGCTGTATAGCGCCTATTGCCCCTGAAAGGCTACTCCCTGCATGGCAATTGATAAAATGATTATAGGTTCCCAAGCCGAGATTTGTGGATATTAACCCGGAGAACTACAGCCTCGGGGCAACGCATGCGCCTATGCGTTAATTTCTGTCCATTCTGCTTGCATTCCGCTGCAAAAGCCCTTATTTTTGTAAAAATTGCGCGCTCATGACAGCATCACAACACATTGTAGATCAAATTATGGCCCATACCGACGCTTATCGCATAGTGGAACAGGCTCGTCTTCGGCTGCTGGCTGAAGAGGATCGGCGGCGGGCATTTTACGATATCGTCACGGAAGACGATAAAGCAGAGTTTGTGAATGGAGAGATTGTATTTCATTCGCCGGTTATGAAGGCGCATAACGATGCAACAAGATTGTTGCTGAGACTCATGGACCTCTATGTGGAGGCGCACAACCTCGGTTATGTGGGCGTTGAAAAAATTATGACCCGCTTTACCCGAAACGATTACGAGCCCGACATCTGCTTCTTCAACAGCGAACAGGCGGCTACCTTTGAAGACAAACAACTGCTGTTTCCGGTACCCGATTTTGTGGTGGAGGTTTTGTCGAAGAGCAGCGCCAAAACCATCGAGCACGATACCGTCACCAAGTATCACGATTACGAGCAGCACGGCGTGCGCGAATACTGGATCGTTGACCCCCACGAACAAACCGTTGCCCAGTATGCGCTGGAAGACGGGCGGTATCAGCTCATCCCTGCCGCAGCCGACGGCCTCATCAAGGGTATAGCCATTCCGGGGTTTAACATCCCGGTGAAAGCCATATTCGATCGCACGCTCAATCAGGAGTTGATTCGGAAATTGATGACCGAGGGGGAATTATAATTTTAAGCGCTGTATAGCGCCTTATTGCCCCTGAAAGGCGTAGCGCAGCGTTATCCCAAAGGTTTGAGGGTCGCCCAGAACGGCGGCATAGTGACCTGCGCTACCGGCCGCCGCCAACAACTGTTCGAAGTAGTTTTGGTCAAGCAGGTTACGCGCCCAGAGAAACACCGACAGCCCGTCAAAATCCTGAAAACCCAACCGACCATTGAGCAGGGCATAGCCCTCTACAACTAAATATTGGGAAGGCGTGGGGTTGGAGGAAAAATCAGACCGGTAGTACGCGTCTAAGCCCAGGAAGTAACGGCCTTTCTGGCCAAATAACTTACCAGGAGCCGAAAGTTCTCCGCCCGCCGATATTGTCCATTGAGATATTCCCGGCAGCTCGCCGCCTGAGATGTCTTTAAAAGTGGGGCCGCCTACTTCCTCTAACGGCGGTGGAGCATTGGTAAACTCAACGTATTTGCCGTCTGTGTAGGCTACGGCAACATTGGCTGAGAAAAACTCGGTGAATCGAGCATTAGCATCTACTTCAACGCCGCGCACGCGCACCTGGCCTGCATTAGCCAAGTAACCCCGATTGAGGGAAAGATCGGGGACTTGTACAAGCGTCTGGTAGTTTTTAATATCGGTGTTGTAGACCGTCAGGTTGATGGCCGATGAGGCCGTAGGGGTCGTTTTGATGCCGATTTCGTAATGGGTGACTTCTTCCGGCTTAATAACGGCCAGATCAATGAGAACCTCGCCTCCGGCGGTAGGTAAGCCGCCAAGGTTGAGGCCTACGGGCTTGAAGTTGGTGGCTAAGGTGGCAAACGTACTGATTTTATCGCTGGCGACATACTTGAGTGTAAACTGCCCCGATACATTGGTGTCTTCGATATTGGCTTTAAATGACTGTGGGCTGTATATCTGGCGCTGCAAGGCAATAAGGGCCGGGTCTTGGGTTTGAAGCCCGCCGTATACTTCGCTGCTAAAGTCAACGTCTTTTACATCATAGTTGACCCTTATGCCGGGTAAAATGTGAAATCGGGAAGTGACCGCCCAGTCAATCTGGCCAAAAAAGGCGCTACTAAATGTACGCAGGCGGGGATAGTTGCGGCGGCCGTAGCCTTCCAGTAAGCCCGGAGTTTGCCAAAGTGGGTTGGTGTGGTTTTGAGAGAATCGCCATTGATGACGACCCGACTCTTCGGTATGGGCGCCGTCGGGGTCCAGCTTTTCGCGCAAGGCAAATAAGCCAAAGACACCGCTAAGGCGAGATGAAAACTGCCCTGCATACCTGATTTCCTGCGATAGTTGGTGGTGGATGGAGGGCGCTTGTGATAGGGCTAAAGCCTGCAAGCCCGTAAAATCGCGGTCATTAGATGGCCCCCAAGCCCAATATCGATAGGCTGAAGTGGCGGTAAGCACACCGCTGCCCAGCTTGACGTCGATGTTGGCAGAAGCGCCGCCATAATCATTTTTAGAGCGCCAAGGCGTATCGTGGTCGATGAGCCTGTCAAAAGGATCCCGGCTGGGTAGGTCATAGTCTAGATCGGCAATGATTTGTTCAAACTGCCGGAAGGCGGCCCGTTGTGTAGGCGCCACGCCGGCTACTACCTGCGCATAACCATTAGGCCGCTGCTGAGTGAAATCGCCGGATAAAAGGATATCAACTGTGGCGGAAGGCACATAGAGAAGCTGAGCTCTAGCGCCTAAGTTGTTCATGTCGTTAACCCATTCGTCTTTGGCTACGTTGTAGATGTTGCCATCGCGCTGGGTGCCTGAGAACGAGAGGCGACCCGCTAATTTTTTGCTCAGCGGCCCTGAAATAGAGGCTTTAGACTGAATGAAGCCATAGTTGCCATAACTGACCTCCACTTTGCCTACAGGCGTAAAGCCGGGCTTGCGCGTAGTAATGTTAAAAGCGCCTGCAGTGGTGTTTTTGCCAAAAAGCGTTCCCTGGGGGCCGCGCAACACCTCTACCTGCTCAATGTCTATAAAATCGAGGGTAGTAGCTGCAGGCCGCGCAAAATATACCCCGTCGACATAAAACCCTACGCCGGGGTCAATGCCGTCATTGGTAAGCCCAAACGTAGACCCCAGCCCCCGAATATTGAGCGTAGTATTGCGGGGGTTGGAAGAATACAACTGAACAGTGGGTACCAACTCCTTGATGCGATTTACATTAAAGGCGCCGCCGTTTTCAATCTGTGCGCCGCCTACTACCGAGATTGGGATAGGCGTCTCGCGTAAAGGCTCTTTTCGCCTGCGTGCGGTTACAATTACTTCCTCGAAAGCATTGTCTGAAACCAACACAATATTCAATGGCTGAGTAGGAGCTTCCGCCAGTTCAATGAGCTGAGGTTCGTAACCTACCGAGCGCACTTCTAATATATAAGGCGCGGCACTGCGGATGTTTTCCACACTGAATCTGCCGTCTAAATCGCTGACGCCAAAATAGTTGGCGCCTTTTATTTGAGCCGTAGCCCCAATGACGGGCGCACCCTGCTCGTCTTTGACCATACCGGAAATAGTAATCTGGGCCTGTGCTATAAGCCCTAAAAATAGTGCAGAAATTGTCGTGAGTAGATACTTCTTCATGAATGTAGAATTGTTTTCAAAGGCAAAAGTATACTATTCCTATCAATTTAGTATAGATTAGGAACTTTTTTTTGCTCCTCTTAAATTCGCGTTGCTGCGCTGGGCCGGGTTTTAGGGGCGATGCGCCCGGATTGGGCGGCTTTACAGCCTGGAGTGGGCCCGGGCAAGGGATGGAAGTGGTATGGGCTGCCGCCCCGGCGGCCCCCAAGGCCGCCGGGGCGGCAGCCCATAAGAACGGACAGCCCGACCCCGCGCGCCGGGTAGTTGTTTTGGCGCCTTTGGCGCCGGCGGGTGTTGAGGGCGCGCGGGGATGCCCCCAAAAATGATATCGCGTACTTAGCGCTGTAAAACCGAGCAAATAAGCATTTCCATAATCGGGAGTAACGCCTTACCTTTGCGGCTTCAAAAGACGCTACAAGGTTATGGCACAGCAACAAAGCGATGTTTTTAAGAAGCTGACCGCTCACTGCAAAGAATACGGATTTATCTATCCTTCGAGTGAAATATACGATGGCTTAGGCGCCGTATACGATTATGGCCCGTATGGCTCGGCCCTCAAGAACAACATCAAGGACTATTGGTGGCGCTCCATGGTGCAGATGCACCAGAACATCGTGGGTATTGATGCGGCCATTTTTATGCACCCCAAGACCTGGAAAGCCTCCGGCCATGTGGACGCCTTCAACGACCCGCTGGTAGATAATAAGGACAGCAAGAAGCGCTACCGGGCCGATACCCTCATCGAAGACGCCATCAGCAAGATTCAGGATAAGGCGGAGAAGGAAGTGGAGAAGGCGCGCAAGCGCTTTGCCGAGGGCTTCGACGAGGCGCTCTTCCGTGCAACCAACCCGCGGGTGCTGGAAAATGTGCAAAAGGCCCAGGACATTGAAGACCGCATGAACGCCTGCATGAAGGCGGGCGATATGGCGGGCCTCAAAGACCTGATCGAGGAGTTGGAAATTGCCGACCCCGATACGGGCTCGCGCAACTGGACCGATGTGCGCCAGTTCAACCTCATGTTTCACACCCAGTTGGGCAACATAGCGGGCGAGGAGGGCAAGTTGTACCTGCGCCCCGAAACGGCTCAGGGCATCTTTGTGAACTTCCTGAACGTGCAGAAGACCACCCGCCAGAAGCTGCCTTTTGGCATTGCCCAGATTGGCAAGGCCTTCCGCAACGAAATTGTGGCCCGCCAGTTTATCTTCCGCATGCGGGAGTTCGAACAGATGGAGATGCAGTTCTTCATCCCGCCGGGTACCCAAAAGGAGTGGTATGAATACTGGAAGGAACGCCGCATGGCCTGGCACTTAGCGTGGTCGATGAGCCTGTCAAAAGGATCCCGGCTGGGTAGGTCATAGTCTAGATC
>CAYOTJ010000338.1:0-4870 GCA_964406855.1 uncultured Saprospiraceae bacterium | reverse complement strand
TGGGGAGACTAAACCAAACTGTGCTATATAAAAAACGTTAATGAGATTTCCGGTCTGCGTTTTCCACATTTCAATGGCCTGAGCAGCAAAACGCGTAGCATTTTTTTGCTGCTCAAGGGTGTTGAAATGTATCCGCCCAGCCAACCCCATGTTACCTAAGTCACAAAAGCATGTAATAGCTCGGGTTGCAAGCGGTGCGGCAGCCAGTTGACGGCCTCTGGGGTGACTTTGTTTGCGGCTACCCTACGCAGGAGCCAGTCCAAATATTGCTGGACATTGAGCCGATGCAGCTTGGCCGTGCCGACGATGGAGTAGAGCACAGCGAGGTTCTCGGCCGCCTCATGGCTTCCGGCGAATAAGAAGTTCTTACGCCCCAGGGCCAGCGGTCGGATGGTGTTTTCGATGAGGTTGTTGTCTATTTCCAGACTGCCGTCGTGGGCATAGGCACACAGCCCGTCCCAACGCTTGAGGGAGTATGCAATAGCATGGGTAATAAGCCCCGAGGGAAGCAGTTGGCCGGATTCCATCTGTTCGTTGAGCCAGCGGCCTATTTCTTCTAATACAGGCAGGGCTTTTTCCTGACGCAAAGCCAACCGCTGGGCCGCCGTCATCTCCTGTTGGCGTGCGTTGCGTTCAATGTCATAAAGTATTCTGACTTTGGACAGAAAGTAGTTAGCCCTTGGTGGGTCGGCGTCCTTTGCCTCTATAAACTCGCGACGCGCATGGGCCATGCAGTGGGTCAGGCGGTAAGACAGTTGATTTTGTATACTGCTATAAACAGGGTAGCCGTCGGTTTGCAGTATTCCGCTGTATTGTTCCAGTACCGCTGTGGCTGCTTCGCTGGATCGACTTTTATCGTATTGAAAATAGACTGCTTTAAGCGTGGGGCTATTGAGTACCCACATGTACCCCTTGTGGGATGAGCCGGGTTTGTTGGCCGACAGTACCTTGAAGTGCGATTCGTCGGCTTGCAGGTAAGGTTGGGCCAACAAGTCGGCTTTGAGCAAGTGGTACAGGGGCAACAGCGCCTCTGCGGCGCGGTGCAACCAGTTGTTGAGGTTGTTTTCGCCCACGAAGTCAATACCTTCCTGCTTGAGTTTTTGGTTGAAGCGGTGCACCGGAGTATGAAACACGGTCTTTTCGACAATCAGGTGAGCCACCAGGCTTTCGTCCACCATACCTTTTGGGATAAGACGCGGCGGGATGTTGGCCTGCAACACCCCCATGTCTTCGTTACCTGGGTGTGCATAGCGCGGACGGACGATCCGCTTTACATTGATCTTGCCGGGGATATAGTTGAGTATCTCCGTGATGTCTTCGCCTATCTTTACCAAACCGTCCACATCTACGCCCTGGGGTTCTACCGGAACCTCTATGCGCTCCAGATGGGCGGGGAACTCATTGCGGCTGACACCCTGGCGAGATTTTTTCTTTTGGTGCGCTTTTACTTCCACAACGGGCGCTTCTTCAGGGGTAGCCGCCTCAGACGCTATATCGGCAAAAAGGCTCCCCTGTGAGGCATTTTCAGCACTTATGAAACGCTCTCGCCTGGCCCCGAAGAGCATGCGCTTCAACTGGGATATTTCTGCTTTGAGCAGGAAAATTTCCTGCTTTTGCTCGGCTATGATGCGTTCGTGTGCGGTCATATTGATAGCGCTAAGATACGCATTCCTGCTCGTATTTACCCTACTTTTTGCAAAGAAAATCGCTTCCTTCGGGTAATTTTTTCGGTTTCGATACCGCGTAAAATCAGTAGCAGTTTCTCGTATGAAATCAGCCCTTTTTCATCCCCTGACGGGTGCTCGAAAGTACCGCGTTCCAACCGCTTGTAGTACAGGCTAAAGCCGTCACCCTCCCACAGCAGCATCTTAAGGTGTGTTCTACGCTTGCTGATAAAAACAAAACCGGCGCCGCTGAGTAGGTTGGCTCCCATCTGATTACGTACGATCGATCCCAGCGTGTGAAAGCTCTTGCGCATGTCCGTAGGTTGATCATACAGGTAGTATTGACGTGAAGTCTCAAACATCTGCCAGGTATTTTAGAAGCTCAAGGCTTAGTGACTGCCGCGTGATGATCGATACCCCGTTGGGCAGCATGATCCGGAGTTCTTCCGCCGAAACTGGCATCCCGGAAAGAGCCACAAATTGACCCACATCTGCTGTGCGTTCGCCTAATACCGACGCCCAGCGCATAAAGGTACTGTATTTAAGACCCGCTGACTTACAGTACGCTGACCCAGATAGACCACTAACTCGCCATGCCGAAAGGTGGTCTCGACGTTCATTGTCACTCATCTGTTTTGTTTTGACTGCAAGGTACGCACCCCATCAGATAGGGGAAAGATGGGGTGCGATGGGCGGATACGATTGATTTATGGAGCCGGTTGCGGTTTTTGCCCAGCGAACATGTCGCAGGTTAATGAGGGTAAATGCGAGGAGGTTGAATCCGAGAAATTGCCCATGTGATGATTTTGCCCATGCAGGTTTTTCTTTTTTGCGAAAATAGAAGACAAAGCGCTCCCATTCCCCAAAGAAAACCATTGCGTCTCGCAGGTTGCAGGAAAAACCAGCACAGCCGGCCAAAGATCATGCCGCAGCAGAGCGGCGCCATTCACGGCCTGCGCTCAAACTTTCTTCACAAACTCCGACTTCAGCGCCATAGCCCCAAAGCCCTCAATTCTACAGGATATGTTGTGGTCGCCATCGGCTAAGCGGATGTTTTTCACCTTCGTGCCCGCTTTGATGGGCTTTGCCGCCCCCTTCACAGGCAGGTCTTTGATCACCATCACCGTATCGCCATTCTGGAGCTCGTTGCCGTGGGCGTCAATTACTTTGTCGGTCGTATCGCCGGCATCCCCTTCTGAAGGCTCCCACTCGTGGAAGCACTGCGAACAAACCATCCCGTTTTGACCGGGGTAAATCAGGTCAGAACCACAATTCGGGCAAGTCATCTTTTATCGTTAGTTTAGATAAGGTATATCACCATCCGGGCAAAGGTACACTTTTACCGTAGCCCTCCGCCTTCCGGGGCTTTCGGCCCTGCATTTCGCCGTCCGTTTTTGTCGCTTCGCCCCGGCGCTCTAACCTTTTGGGGTTACAACCCGTTGAATTTACGCCACAAAAGGCCGCCATTTTGCGTCTGTTTGTCATAACTATTTTTTTAACCACCTCGACTTTTGTATGAACTACAAACTATGGCTGGCGGCCGTCCTGTGGCTAATTGTTCAAAATATGGCTGCCCAGCAGTATCGCGTCGCCTACTTTGGCGAAACCATCACCCACTACGGCGCACGAGTAGGCTGGGAAAACACCCTGGCCGCCAACGACCGCGTAAGAAGCAACGGCAGTATCCGCCACGAACTCCTCTTCAGCATCAACCTTAGCGTCTTTCGCCACCCCAACAACCACATTGGGGTGGGGCTATCGCCCGAGCTGGGCTGGAGGCGCACCGCACAAGGCGGCGGCATTGTACAGGCCGCCATTTCGGCCGGGTTGTTTCGCTCCTTCTACGAAGGAAAAACCTACCGCACAACCCCCGAAGGCCAACTCAAAAGAACGCCCCTGGCCGGGCAGTGGGGCTTTATGCCCGGCTTTTCCCTGGGCGTAGGTCGCGACCTTTCCGTAAAAGGCAACCTGCCCCTGCTGGTGTTTGCCAATGCCCACGGCTTAGTGCAGTACCCCTACAACAAAACCATCCTGCTCAGGCCTGCTTTGGAAGTAGGCGTCATTTTCAAAACCAAGTCCTAACCTTCAATAGCTCCAAACCATGAGATACATCACCCAACTGGCCGGCTTGCTGGCCCTTAGCGCCACGCTCAGCCTTATGGCCTGCACCCACGACGATCCGGCTGCTTTTTCTGAAAACCTGCGCCTGCGCCACAAAGGCGCCGACATGCCCGTATGGGTGCGCGGCAATATGACCGGCAATAAAATTCTGCTGTTCTTACACGGCGGCCCTGGAGAATGCGCCATCTGCCTGCGCGAGTTCTTCGCCGACGTGGAAAAGGAAATGGCTGTAGCCTACTGGGATCAACGCATCTCCGGCGCCGCCTCCGGCAACGCCGACCCCGCTACCCTCAATTACCCCCAGTTTGCAGAAGACCTCGGCATGGTGATCAAGCTGCTCAAAACCCGCTACCCCGATGCCGGTATCTATTTGCTGGGGCATAGCTTTGGCGTGGAAATGGCCTGGCAGTTCCTCACCACCGGTAATAACCAGCACGAGATCGAAGCTTTCGTGGCTATGGACGGCGTATATGCTACTTACGACTGGCTGCTGCAAGTGCGCGAATGGGTCATGCGCGAGGCCGCTGCCCAGGGCGATGCCGAGGCGCTTACCTTCATGCAAAACCACCCCATAACCCCCGAAAATATGCGTACGGTGAGCTGGGGCGATTGGTACAGCCGCATGTTCAGGTTGGGCGCCAACCCCGTATGGCCCACCGACGACAAAGACCATGTGTTTTACCTGTGGTTCAAGACGCCGGGCTCAAAATTCAGCCAATTAGCCAACATAGGCCATTATGATCACTACTACGCCGAAGAAATTTTCACCTTCGATCGCAGCCAACTGCTCAAAAACGTTACCATTCCCGTGGCTTTATTTTGGGGCAAAAAAGACGGCATCATACCCATAGAGATGGCTTACCGCACCCAGGAGCGCTTGGAAAGAGCCGTTCCTTTGGTGGTTTTCGACAATTCCTGGCATAGCCCCATGCATACCGAACAGGCCAAGTTCAGCCAGGCGCTGCTCGACTTTATTAGCGAAAACTAACACCCAAACAAAGACCGGTCGGAGCGCGGGCAGGGTAGCCTGGCATCCTGTGCGCTCCGACCGGTCTTTGTTTGGGTGTTAGTTTTCGCTAATAAAG
>CAYOTJ010000337.1:0-4882 GCA_964406855.1 uncultured Saprospiraceae bacterium | reverse complement strand
CTGCCCACCGTGCTCACTTTTGGTTACATCTCCTCTACGGGCGGCGCTACCAACATTATTCCCAATGAGGTTAAGCTCAAAGGTACTTTTCGCACCCTCGACGAAAACTGGCGCTACGAAGCCCACCGTCGCCTCCGGCAGATGGCCGAAGGTATAGCTGCCGCTATGGGCGGACAGGCCGAAATGGAAATAGAAATAGGCTATCCTTTTCTCAAAAACGATGAAGCCCTCACGGCCCGCGCCCGCAACTATGCCGAGCGCTATCTGGGGCCGGAAAACGTAGTGGAATTGCCCATTCGTATGGCCGGCGAAGATTTTGCCTGGTATACACACCAGACCCCCGGCTGTTTTTACCGCTTAGGCACAGGTAATGCGGCGCGTGGCATTACCTCGGCTGTGCATACGGATACCTTCGACATCGATGAAGACTGTTTCTATCACAGCACCGGCCTCATGGCCTGGACGGCCATTGAAGAACTCAACTGGCAAGCCCGACAGTAGTTTGTTGCAGTAGTTTACGCCAATTTTATTATCTTTGCGCCGCCAAAAACAACCCCGGCATGATCACGGTCAACGAAATATACGTCCAATATGGAGATCGCATCCTTCTCAACAAAATCAACCTCGTCATAGGCGAGCGCGATCGGGTGGGATTGGTTGGGCGAAACGGCGCAGGTAAATCTACCCTGCTCAAACTCATTGCAGGCTATCAGCGCCCCGACAGCGGCAACATCAGCAGGCCTACCAATAGCACCCTTGGCTTTTTGCACCAGGAGATGACGCTTCCCCGAGGGCGTACGGTTATGGATGAAACGCTTACCGCTTTCGATGAAGTGAAGAAAATGGAAGCGCGCATCAATGCTCTCCATGAAGAAATGGAGACCCGAACCGACTATGAGAGCGACGCCTACCACAATCTTATAGACGAATACACGACCCTCAACGATCGCTTTGCCCTCATTGGAGGCATCACCATGCAGGCAGATGCAGAGCGGGTACTCAAGGGCCTTGGTTTTAAACAAAAAGACTTTGATCGCCTTACCGACGAGTTTAGCGGCGGCTGGCAGATGCGCATAGAGCTGGCCAAAATGCTGCTCCAAAAACCCGATTTTCTCTTGCTTGACGAACCTACCAACCACCTCGACATTGAGTCGATCATCTGGCTGGAGGATTTCCTGCAAGACTACCCGGGCGCCATCATCGTCATCTCCCACGATAAGCAGTTCCTCGATAACATCACCAAGCGCACCATAGAAGTAGAGCTGGGCCGTGTATTCGACTATAAAGCAGCTTACAGCGCCTACGTAGACCTTCGGGCCGACCGCCGCGAAAAGCTCCAGGCTGCTTATGAGAATCAACAGCGCGTGATTGCCGATAAAGAGCGCACCATCAATCGCTTTATGGCCAAAGCCAATAAAACGCGCATGGCCCAGTCGATGCAAAAGCAGCTCGATAAAATGGACCGCATAGAGCTTGATGAAGCCGATGTGGCCGCCATGAACCTGCGCTTCCCGCCGGCCCCCAGAGCCGGGGCCGTTGTAGCGGAAGCGAGGGGGCTTAGCAAACGCTACGATTCCTTAGCCGTATTAGATCAGGTCGACTTTAAAATCGAGCGGGGCGAGCGCGTAGCTTTTGTAGGCCAGAACGGGCCGGGCAAAACCACTCTGGCCAAGATTATCGTAGGGCAGCAGCCCGCTACCGGAGGCGACCTGCAGTTTGGCCACAACATACAAATTGGCTACTACGCCCAAAACCAGTCGGATACCCTCGACGGTAAAATGACCCTCCTGGAGACCATGGAAAAATTCTCGCCCCCGGAAATGCGCACCAAACTGCGCGCCATCCTGGGCGCTTTCCTCTTCAGCGGAGAAGACGTAGACAAAAAAGTGTCGGTACTATCCGGGGGCGAGCGCGCCCGCTTAGCCTTGGCCTGCCTGCTGTTGCGCCCCTTCAACCTGTTGGTGCTCGACGAACCTACCAACCACCTCGACATCATATCCAAAGACGTGCTCAAAGAGGCTATCCGATCTTATGACGGAGCCCTCATCGTAGTAAGCCACGACCGGGAGTTCTTAGCCGGCCTCACCGACCGCACCTTAGAGTTTCGGGATCGCCAGCTTTTCAACTACCTTGGCGACGTCAATTTCTTCCTCGAAAAACGCGCCCTCGATAATATGCGCGACATCGAGAAGGGAGGCTATGCTCCTGCTGCGCCCACAGCGCCTGAAACCCCCGCCGATCCGCTTTCCTACGAAGAGCGGAAGCGCCTGCAACGAGCCGTTAGCAACGCCGAGCGCAAAATAGAGCAGTTGGAAGCAGCAATCGCCAAACTCGAAACGCGCATGGCCGAACCCGACTTTTATACTTCGCCAGACCTCGATAAAATTACAACCGAGCACACCGCTAAAAAAACAGAGTTAGCCGCAGCCATGGAAGAGTGGGAACTGGCGCAGATGGAGTTGGAAGGGTAGTTTGAACTACTGAACAAAATCATACATTTATGAGAAACCTATTCAGTCTCCTCCTCTTTTTAATGGCCATTGCACTTACGCCGGCACAGGCCCAGCACGTCAATGCCAAAAATGCTTTAGCCGCCCGATGGCTGGGCGCCAACTACCAATGGCCCCTCGACAACGGCTGGAACAAAGACCACTTTAGCTATGGCGTGGAAGTGGAGTACCTGCGCCATCTCGGCCGCTTCTTAAGCGCATCGGCGCCCTTGCGCATCAACAAAGCCCAGTTGCCCACCAACGAAACAGGCGGCTTTCGCGATGAAACCATAGGCAGTATGGATGCCCGCCTCCACTTAAAATTGTTAGATCGCAGCGCCGTTATTTTTCCTCATATCTTCGCGGGCGTCAGCGGCGTCAAAGAACCTCGCGAGAGTTTATACGCAGCCTTCCCGGTGGGTGCCGGCCTCAATTTCCGCATCGCCAAAAATACTTACCTTTCCACCAATGCCAGCTATCGCTTTGCCTCCCGCGACCTGCGCGACCACGTTAACCTTGGC
This sequence comes from uncultured Saprospiraceae bacterium, assembly GCA_964406855.1. Lineage (GTDB taxonomy): Bacteria > Bacteroidota > Bacteroidia > Chitinophagales > Saprospiraceae > JAUMBM01. The sequence goes on along the minus strand of CAYOTJ010000337.1, from coordinate 1,872 downwards.
GCCGGCCTCCTGATTCTCCTTGGCAAGCCAGAGCCCGCCAAGCCCGCCGACCGTGACGCCGATGGCATCCCCGATACCGACGACCTCTGCCCAGACCAGGCCGGTCTTGCCGTCTTTTACGGCTGCCCCGATACCGATGGCGACGGCATCGCCGACGGCTCCGACAAATGCCCCACAGTAGCCGGCAAGCGCGAGCTCTTGGGCTGCCCCGACCGCGACAACGACGGCATTGCCGACGCTGAAGACGAATGCCCCGATGAACCCGGAATAGCTGCCACCAAAGGTTGCCCTGTGCGCGATCGCGATCGCGACGGCATCGCCGACGCCGACGATCTGTGCCCCGATGTACCCGGCGTGCGCAGCGCCCGGGGGTGCCCCGACCGCGATGGCGACGGCGTGGTAGACGACTCCGACAAATGCCCCGACGTGCCGGGCCCCGCATCCGCTCAAGGTTGCCCCGACCGCGATGCCGACGGCGTAATAGATGCCGACGACAAATGCCCCAACCAACCGGGGCTTGTGAGCAATTTTGGCTGCCCGGAAATCACCAGAGAAGATCGCGACATCCTCAACCTGGCCCTTTCGGCCATACAGTTTGAAACCGGCAACGCCGTGCTCAAACAGGAATCTTATGCCGTACTCAACCAAATTGTAGACATCCTCAATCGTTACCCCGATTATCGATGCCGCATCAACGGCCATACCGACAGCATAGGCGAGGCCGCCGCCAACCAAAGCCTCTCGGAGCGCCGGGCCAAAGCCTGTTACGACTTCCTCGTCGGCAAGGGCATAGCCGCCATCCGCCTAAGTCACCAAGGCTACGGCGAAAGCCAACCCATAGCCGATAACCGCTTTATGGACGGGCGCGCCAAAAACCGCCGCGTAGAATTTGACCTCTACATCCCGTAGATAGCCCCTAAAGCCGGGCTCATTTACAACTGCCTCCGGGGATGATCCTTCGGAGGCAGTTGTGTTTTTATTTGGGGGCTTCCCCGCGCGCCAACACATTTCGCCCGCGCCGGAAGGCGCCAAAACAGCAACATAGGCGCGCGGGGCCGGGCTGTTCGCTATTATGGCCCGGTATCAGGGGCAGGATGGTCTTATGGCATCGGCATACCGGGCCATACCGCTGCCATCCCTAGCCCGGGCAGGCTGCTCCAGTAACGCCTGGCTCCAACGCAGCAGACCTTACCCGGAAAACAGACTCAATTTACCGATATCCCTCAATTTTGGGGTCAACCCAAACGGCCCAATCCTGGCCGGAACTGGCGCCGGCATCTACCCGGAGTTCAATGCTTATGCGCTGACCGCTGAATCGGGATAAGTCGGCTTGAACAGTTTTTAATGAGCCGGTATAGGTTTTGTACTCATTGATGACAGGCGCCCATTTGGGCTGTCCGTTTTCAGTATAGTGCACCCATACCCAAAACCTGACCCCATCTGTGCCAGGCGTACCTTGTGGTTGGATAAAACCCACACGGGCCGAAAACGTCGCCTGGCTGGGCACAACATCAATATAGCCCAGATGGCCCTTTATAGTACCCTGTTCCACCCAACTGGGGTGCATGTGCAGGCATTGCGGAGCGGTGTTGTCTTCAAGCAGCGTGCCGGATACCAACTGAACATGGCCCTTAGGATCGGGCGTACCAGGGTAGGAGAGGGCATAGCTGGGGTTGGTGTTGTGGCCGTCGGCCAGGATTTTTCCCGAACTCCAGCGCGAACCTTGCAGGTAATTCATCATACTGAGGGATACGCGCTTAGGCGTCGTTGGTACCGGTACAGGAGCCGTTCTGCTTTCGCCTGTCGTGGAAGGAGGCGTTGAGCTGCTTGGTGTTGAGCTGCTTGGTGTTGAGCTGCTTGGTGTTGAGCTGC
>CAYOTJ010000336.1:1823-4899 GCA_964406855.1 uncultured Saprospiraceae bacterium | reverse complement strand
GTATATTCCACGGGGTAAACGAGCGCATAGTAGCGGAACACCCGACCCCGCGCGCCTATCCGACCCCCATCCGGCGCCCTCAAGGCGCCTTGGCCGGTGTTGGCGCGCGGGGGCACGCCACAACAGCAAGAAGCAGGCCCTAAAACTCCCTGCCCTTGAGCATACCGTGCCAGTACATTTGCGGCAGGCCGTAGGCCTTGAGGGCGTACATGCTGTAGCGCTCCTGCGACTGGTCGAAGGGGAAGGTTTCCTGCGGTATTTTGTCGTAGTCGAACTCGGCCATGATGAGGCTGCCGTAGCCCGTAACGAGCGGGCAAGAGGTGTAGCCGTCATAAGATTTGCCCAATGGCTGATTGTGCAGGTAAGCCATGAGGTTGGCTACGGTGACGGGGGCTTGCTTGCGGATGGCGGCGCCGGTTTTGGACGTGGGCAGATTGCTGCAATCGCCCAAGGAGAATACGTTGGGATATTGGGTATGCTGGGTGGTGTGCTTATCGACGGGTACCCAGCCGCCGTCGCCGGCTAAGGGGCTGCTTTTGATAAAATCAGGCGAGCCCATGGGCGGAGTCACGTGGATCATATCGTAGTTTTCCACGCGTTCCTCTTTGGTTTCGAGGTGGCGGAATATAGCTTCTTTGCGGTCGGGGCGCAGCTCTACCAGTTCCTGCATGTAGTTGCGCTGTACGCCATAGCGGTCGGCTACCCGGTTGAGGGAGTCGGCGTACTTCTTGACGGCAAAGATGACGCCCATAGCGGCGAAGTATTCAACTTTTACAGAACCGAGCAAGTTGCGACGGCGCCAGTAGTCGCTGGCTAAGAAGGTGATCTTAATGGGCGCGCCTCCGCACTTGATGGGGGTATTGGGGTAAGTGAAGAGGGCTCTGCCTTTTTTGAGCGCCTGAATGTTGGCGAAGGTGCTGTCTACGGTTTCGTAGGCGTAATTGCTACATACGCCGGTACCCGGGCGGCCTACGCTTTCTTTGAGTCCGGGGATAGCGCTCCAGTTGATCTGAATGCCGGCGGCCACTACCAGGGCATCGTAGCTGTGGGTTTGGCCGCTGCTGGTAGTGAGTTGGTTGTTGGCGGGGTCAAAGGAGGTAACGTATTCTTTGATCCAGGTGGCGCCGGCGGGTATATAGTCGGCCATAGGCCGGGCCGATACGTTTTTGTCGAAAACGCCGCCGCCCACCAGCGTCCAAATGGGCTGGTAGTAGTGGACGTCAGAAGGTTCGATGAGGGTAACCTGAGGCGCATCGGGCCGGTTGAGCAGCATAGCGGCTACCGTGATTCCGGCGGTGCCGCCGCCAACGATGAGTACTTGATGGTGTGCCATGAGGTATATAAAATTGAAGGAAAGTTAAGGAAATGAATGAGATAGAGGAAAAGGTTGCGTTAGAGGCGCCGGCCCCACTGCTTGAGGAAGCTCATGAGGAAGCCCAGTGCCTTTTGCCGGTCGGGGTCGCGAAGGCTGCGCAGCAGCGCCAACGGGCCGCCCACCGGGGCAGGCGCCTCCTGAGCGGCGGCTGAGAGGGCCGTACCTGCGGAAAGCAGGGCGCCGCCAATGGCTTGAGGGTCGAGCCCCTGATCCATAGCGTCGCGCATGGCGTTGTCGAGGGTGTCTACGGTCATGGCTGCAAGGCCGGGCATTTGATCGAGGAATTTAAATGCGGTTTCCACGCGATCTCCCATTTCGGAGGAGGTGAGCTGCTCGGCGATGCGCAGCCCCACGGCTACCCGCTCTTCTATGCGAATGCCTTTTTCGTCGGCCTTGCGGTAGAGCTCGTCGCTGATGTCGGCGAGCATTGCAAAATGTACGGGCGCTTGCTCCATCAGCGCAACCATCCGGGTGACGGTGGTTTCCAATGCGTCGATGCGTGCAAGCAAATGGTCGAAGACGGCTAAGGTGTGCTCGTCAGCTAAGCGGGCCTGAATGCGCCGGCCTGCGTCGGTGTCCTGCCAGTTGGGAACAGTTCCACTACTTGCCATGCCTTTGTTTTGAGTTTTGTTATAGTAAAGATTTGCTCTCGTCCCTCTTCTCCGCTTGAATGCCGGCAGAGGTAGTTGTACAAAGACACAAATATATGATCACGTGTTCATATTTTCAAATTAAAAACGCTGATTCTGCCAAAACTGATAAAAAAGCATTGGCGCATACGGTTTTTTAAAAATAAAGGTTGGTAACGGGCGCTTACCTGTGGCTATACCCGGATGAAAATTTTTCGGGCATACAGTATCCAGGCCAGCCCCAGGAAGAAGGCTACGTTAAAGAGCCCGTAAGCCAATGAAGCATTATAAGGCGACTCGAAAGCCGGCACAAACAGCGTTTGATACAGCCAGCCCAGCGCATTGATGTCTTCCCCGGCGGCGTCGGTCCATTTGATGCTGACAAAGAGCTTCACCAGCAGGCCAGTGGCGATGTATACAAATAAGGCATTCATACCGTATACCACAAAGGGTTTGGTCCACCTGCGATAGCCCTTGGCGTCGGCTAACCAATATACTAAGCCCAGCCCCAGCAGCGCCACCCCCGACGTATAGCATACATACGAGGAGGTCCATATCTTTTTGTTGATGGGGAATGCCATATCCCAAACGAAGCTGATGGCCAGCAAACCGGCGCCTACGGCCATCATGCCGGCTATCTTTTCGTAATGACTGCGGTCGGAGCGCAGCCACTCGCCGGTAAGTACGCCGGCCAAGCCGCTGCTGATGGCCGGCAGGGTGCTCAGCAGCCCTTCGGGATCCCATACTTTCGACTGCGACCACAGATGCCCGCCCATGAGGGTGCGGTCGAGCCAGGCGCCTAAGTTGGTTTCGGGCTCCAGGTTGGGTGGGTAACCGCCGGGTACGGGTATCAGGGTCATCATGGCCCAATAGCCGAGTAGCAGCCCCACCGCAATGCGAAACTGCCCGCGGGGCGACGTATGCAGGTACAGCATAGCCGAAGCCCCATATACCAGTGCAATGCGTTGCAATACGCCGGGTATGCGCAGCGAGCTAAGGTCATAAATAAAAATGCCAATCAGCGCCATGCCCGCGGCCGCCCCCAGCGCCGAATAGCCTAAGCTACGGCGCA
>CAYOTJ010000336.1:943-1813 GCA_964406855.1 uncultured Saprospiraceae bacterium | reverse complement strand
GCGCCCCATGCGTCTCGCCCGGGTAGAGCTCCCGCACAAACAAACTGAGCAAAAACACCGCCAGCAGCGCGTAGTGCAACCTGGCCAGGCCGCTTTGCCGGTCTTCGATGCCAAAGTGCGGATAAGCGGCCAGCAGCAACCCAAAACCAAAAATAACCAATACCCGCCGGCCAATCTTGCGGTGGATGGCGCCCATGTCGGCGCCGGCCTCTTTGCGCCGCCCTAAAGCCAGCGGAATAGCTACCCCCACAATAAAGAGGAAAAAAGGAAATACCCAGTCGGTGGGCGTCACGCCATGCCAGTCGGCATGCAACAGCGGCGGGTAAACGGTTTCCCATGAGCCCGGGTTGTTCACCAAGGTCATTCCCGCAATGGTAATGCCCCGAAAAATATCGAGGGAGAGTAAACGTTGCTGGTTGTTCATAACTTTAAGCCGGTTATCTGCTGCTCAAAGCTAAACCATTTTATACTACGGGCAAATCAAATTTTGAAAATCATGTCTATCGTCAAAGAATTCAACGATTATCGCGCCAGGATGAATGACAAAATCTTGTCGGAAGACAATAAAGTCATCAAAAGATTCTGGAGCCTCGATAATCAGGCCTATCAGGACGGCGCCCTCGACACCCGCACCAAGGAGCTGTTGGGGCTGGTAGCCAGCATGGTGTTGCGCTGCGATGATTGCATCCGCTACCACTTGGGTACCTGCCACGAGTTGGGGATCAGCCGGGCCGAAATTTTTGAAGTATTCGCCATCGCCAACTTGGTTGGCGGGTCTATCTGTATCCCCCATACGCGTCGGGCGGTGGAATATTGGGAGGCGCTGGAGGCTTCTCAATAGCAAACAAGTATACATTAAAGTATAAAAAC
>CAYOTJ010000336.1:0-933 GCA_964406855.1 uncultured Saprospiraceae bacterium | reverse complement strand
ACCTGTAGTAGTTGCTTTAAGCAGATAATACCATTTTTAGGTTAAACATCTATTTACGATCTAACGGAGCCTTGCCACAAATCCTCAACCCTTCCTCCAGCGAGGCCAGCTTATCCGCAGCGCTCGGGATAAACTCCTGCCCGATGAAGCCTTCAAAGGACGTTTCTGCAATGGCCTTCACAATGGCGGGGTAGTACAATTCCTGGGAGTCGTTGATCTCGCGCCGCCCGGGCACGCCGCCCGTATGGAAGTGCGCAATGTAGTCGATGTTGTCGCGGATGGTGCGTATTACATCGCCCTCCATGATCTGCATGTGGTAGATGTCGTACAGCAGCCGGAAGTTGGGCGAGCCCAGTTTGTTTACCAGCGCCACGCCCCAGGCGGTATGGTCGCACTGGTAATCGTGGTGGTCTACTTTGCTGTTTAGCAGCTCCATCACTAAGGTTACGCCTGCGGCTGCGGCCAGCTCCATCAGCGGTTGCAGCCCGCGGGCGCATTGCTCTATGCCTTGCTCATCGCCTATGCCGTTGCGGTTGCCGCTGAAGCAGATGACGTTTTTAATACCGGCATCGGCGGCTTTGGGTATCAGCGCCCGGTAGCTTTCCTGTAGCCAGCCGTGGTTGGCGGGGTCGTTAAAGCCCTTCGTCAGGCTCATGAAGGCATCGTTGCCCATCGCCGAGGTCAGGCCATAGCGGCGCAGCACCGGCCAGTCGGCAGGCCCCGTCAGTTCTATGCTCTGTAGCCCAAGGTCGCGACCCCGCTCGCACAGCGCCTCCAGCGGTATATCGCTGTAGCACCAGCGGCAGGCCGAGTGGCTGATGTTGGCGGCATCTTCTGTGCCTAAGGCCGTGCGGGTAGCTTGTACCGCGCCGCCCAGCGACAGCGCGCCGGCAGCGAGAAAACTCTGACGAATGGCTTGACGACGATCCATGG
>CAYOTJ010000335.1:0-4905 GCA_964406855.1 uncultured Saprospiraceae bacterium | reverse complement strand
ACGAGCGCATAATATTTACCCGACCGAGCGCAGCGAGGGCGGGGCGGAACACCCGGCGCCGCGCAAAGCGCTAAAAAAGGTAGATGCTATGCGGCGGGGCCCCCAAATAGCAGCTATCGCTTTTCATTGCATGATCCCGGCAAAAAATTTTAAGCTGTGCATGCTAAGCCTCCAACTCCTCTATCAATTGGGCGATGCGTTCTGCCTGCGCCGCTGGGGTTTTGTACTACTTCGGGTATAGCGGCGTAGGTCCAGCCGCCTGATCCGGGATATTTTTCGAGGAGGTAATGGCCGCTGACGAGGGGTTGCATTTCCTTTGGCATGGCATTAATCGTTGGTTTTGAGTGATTTGAAGGCGCCGCCGAGGTAGAGCAGGAGGTCGTCGGCGATAAGGCATTCCTGTTGGAGGGCATCGGCGGCGAGGTCGCCGGCGCGGCCGTGGAGATAGACGCCCAGCCGGGCGGCGTTGGCGGGCGGGTAGCCTTGGGCCAGCAATCCTGTAATGATGCCTGTGAGGACGTCGCCTGTGCCTGCCGTGCCCATGCCAGGGTTGCCGGTGCTATTAAAAAACAGCTCTCCGGATGGTAAAGCCGTGATGGTGTAGGCCATTTTGAGTACAATGATGACGCCCGTCTCGCGGGCTTTGCGGCGCAGCAAAGCGAGCCGCGCCCAATCGTCGGCCGCCGGCCCAAAGAGGCGCTCAAACTCCTTGGGGTGGGGGGTGAGGATGGTGTCAGGAGGCAGCAGATTGAGCCATTGGGGGTGTAGGGACAGCAGATTCAGGCCGTCGGCGTCGATGACAAGGGGGCCGTTCCAGCGCTTGAGCAGCTCGTGGAGCGCTTGAGCGCTGATGGGGTCAAGGCCCAGCCCGGGCCCCAATCCGATGGCGGCGTATCGATTGGTTGGGCCTGTTTCCGACCAGGCATAGTGGTGGGGATCAACCTCAACCATAGCCTCGGGGAAGGCCATCTGCATGATTTCATAGGCGCGGCGGGGCAGGTGGGCCGTAACTAAGCCGGCGCCGGCGCGCAAGGCGCCCCGACAAGCCAGAATAGCTGCCCCGACCTTGCCATAGCTGCCGGCGATGAGGAGGGCATGGCCAAAGGTTCCTTTGTGATCGAAGCGGTGGCGCGGGCGCCACAGGGAGGCAGCCGCGTGGGCATCTACCCAATAGTGAGGCGTGTCGAGTTGGCGGATGCCATCGGGACTGAGGCCGATGTCGGCATAATGCCATTGGCCGGCGGACAATCCGGTAGCCGGCAGCAGAAAAGCCGGCTTGGGAAACTGAAAGCTGAGGGTGTAATGGGCCTGCAATACGGGGCCGTCGGGGGGGGCATCGGCGTAGAGGCCGCTGGGCAGATCGACGGCGACCCGGGTTGCGGGTTGCGTATTGAGCCAATTGATCAGGTCGGCCATAGTACCTGCGGCCGGCCGGTTGAGCCCCGAGCCCAGCAAAGCGTCGATGGCTATGGCATTGGCGGGCAGGGCAGGGAAGTGGGACGTTTCTATATCAGCGATGGGCACTACCCGTTTGGCGCGCAGGCGTTCGAAGTTGAGGAGATGATCGGGGCCGGGCGTTTGGCCTTGCAACAACCGATGGGCGCTTACCTCATAGCCGAGCTCATGTAGCATCCGGGCAATGGCTAACCCATCGCCCCCGTTGTTGCCGGGGCCGCAAAAAACGGCTATGGGCCGGTTGTGGTCGAGGGGGAAGAGCCCGGCAAACCATTTTACAAAAACGGCGCAGGCCCGCTCCATAAGGTCAATGGAAGCTATGGGCTCGTGAGCAATGGTGTAGGCGTCGAGGGCTCGAATTTGAGAAGCTGAGGGTATTTTTAGCATGGCATAATGGTCATTGATTTATAAAAAATAAGGGTTTTCAGGGGTATTTCTTGTTAATAGGCGTGGAAAGACCGAATTTTACGACCAAATTAGAACGATTTTACATAATGAATACACAACGTTTTTTGACAATTGCTTTGAGCTTAGCTTTTGGAGCAATTATGCTGACGGCGCCTGCACGGCTTATTTCTCAGCCCGGTTCAAACCCATTGCAGCAATTGAAAGCCGACGTGGTCTATCTGTCGTCAGATTATCTGGAGGGCAGAGAAGCGGGTACTCGTGGAGAACGATTAGCGGCAGAATACATTGCCTGGCGTTTTGAACAAATTGGCCTTCAGCCTAAAGGCAAAAATGGCAGTTGGTTTCACGAGTTTGAATTCAACTACAATGCCAATCCGCATGCAGCCGGTGGTGAAGCGCGCACCGGTTCCAATGTGGTGGGCTACATCGACAATGGCGCCGCCAATACCGTTGTTATCGGCGCGCACTACGATCACTTAGGTTATGGCGAGTTTGGCTCCCTCTACACGGGCGATCCGGCCATCCACAACGGCGCCGATGATAACGCCAGTGGCGTAGCTGCCCTGCTGCGCATTGCCGAACACCTCAAGCGGCGCGGCGCCAGCAAGGGCAACAACTACCTCTTTATGGCTTTTTCCGCTGAAGAACTCGGCCTGGTGGGCTCCAAGCGCTGGGTGAGCGACCCCACCCTCGACCTTAGCTCCATTAATTATATGATCAACATGGACATGGTAGGCCGCCTCAATGAGGAAAAAGCCTTGCTCGTTAGCGGCGTGGGCACCAGTCCGGGCTGGAAAGCCATTGTTGAAAGCACCCGGGTAGCCGGCATTCAGGCCCGCACCTCCGATTCGGGCGTGGGGCCCACAGACCACACCTCTTTCTACCTCCAGAACATGCCGGTACTGAGTTTCTTTACGGGGCAGCACAGCGATTACCACAAGCCTGTTGACGATGCCCACCTCATCAACTACCAGGGTGCGCTGGATGTGACGGATTACATCATCGCTATCATTGAAAAAACCGATTCGGCAGGCAAGCTGACCTTTACGCCCACCAAAGATGAAAACAATGGCCGTCAGGCGGCCCGCTTTAAGGTGAGCTTAGGCGTAATGCCCGACTATGTCTATGGCGGCAAAGGCCTGCGCGCCGATAGCGTAATAGAAGATCGCCCGGCCGCTAAAGCCGGCATAAAGGCCGGCGACGTCATCATTCGCATGGGCGATAAAGAGGTTACGGATATTTATTCCTACATGGAAGGACTGGCTTCATTTCAATCTGGCGACGAAACGAAGGTGGTAGTCGTGCGGGGCAGCGAGGAAAAAACGTTTACGGTGCGTTTTGAATAGCCGGGCCCTTTGGGGCTACAACAGGTGCGCAAAGGGTCAAGCGCTTGTTTGGCAAGGGAGCTGTTATTGCCTTTCCAGAAAAAAGCTACCTTTGCGCACTAAAATTGTAAACCATCATGCAGGAACTGCTGCGCAGGACGGTTACCGGGGCTGTTTTTGTAACGGTAATGATTGCCGGAATATACAGTGGCCGCTGGGGGTATGCCATCCTGTTTGCCGCCATTGCGGGCGCTTGTTTGTGGGAGTTTTTAAACTTAGTACTCGACCACGCGTCGCGTCGCGACCGGGTGCGCAAATTTTTGGGTTTATTGCTGGGCATCATTCCCTATGTATTGGGGCTGGTGCTGCAATGGGGGTTCATTCAGCATAAAGCTGATTTTGTGATGATTGCCTCTTTGCTGTATGCGCCGCTGGTGTTCAGCGCTTTTGTATATGAGTTGTTTACGGCTTCCGAACGGCCTTTTGTCAACCTGGCGTTTCTCACCTTAACGGTGGCTTATGTAGGAACGCCCTTTGGCTTGCTCAACTTTGCCGTTATCCATAACGGAGCCTATTATCCCAACATACTGATGGGCATTTTGCTTATCAACTGGGCTAATGATTCGGGCGCGTACCTCATCGGTTCGCGTTTTGGAAAAACGCCGCTTATGCTGCGCATAAGCCCCAAAAAGACCTGGGAGGGCGCCTTGGGCGGCGTATCTATGGCTTTGTTGGTGGGCTATAGCCTGCATTTCTTCTGGGATGAAATCCGGATGATCGACTGGATGGCGCTGGCGATTATCATAGCCATTTTTGGCAGTTTAGGCGACCTGATAGAGAGTATGCTCAAGCGCAGTTCTCAAGTGAAAGACTCCGGATCGCTTTTGCCTGGCCACGGCGGCCTGCTGGATCGTTTTGACGCCCTCATTTTTGCATTGCCTTATGTAGCTGCCTATCTGTTGTGGGTACGTTGAGGCCGGCGGTCTGTTTTGCAGTACAAATTAACCCGGAACTATGCTCATTGATCTCGTTAAGGAACTCGCCCACGAGTGGCAGCCCGTAGTAGTGGGCATACGCCATCATTTGCATCAATATCCCGAGCTATCGTTTGAGGAGGCAGAAACGGGCCTGTACATTGCCGCTCAATTGGCTGCCTGGGGCATTCCCCACCAGCATGGTATGGCAGAAAATGGGGTAGTAGCGCTCATCGAAGGTCAGGCCGGCGAAGGCCCGGCCATTGCCCTGCGCGCCGACATCGACGCCCTGCCCATCAGGGAAGTAGAGGGTCGCCCATACGGTTCAAAAAGAGAAGGCATTATGCACGCTTGCGGCCATGACGCGCATACGGCCAGCCTGCTGGGCACAGCCCGTATTCTTTGGGCTACGCGCAGGCATTGGGGCGGCAGCGTAAAATTGATCTTTCAGCCGGCAGAAGAAAAGACGCCGGGGGGCGCCAGCATTATGATTCGGGAAGGCGTACTGGAAAATCCCGCACCCCGCGCTATTTTTGGCCAACACGTACATCCGCCTTTAGCTTGTGGTAAGGTAGGCTTCCGGGCCGGCATTTATATGGCTTCTACCGACGAGCTCTACCTCGCCGTAAGGGGGCGCGGCGGGCATGGCGCAGCCCCACAGGATACCGTAGACCCCATAGCCATTACCGCCCAAATCATTACGGCTTTGCAGCAGTTGGTGAGCCGGCAGGCCGACCCTACGC
>CAYOTJ010000334.1:1414-4960 GCA_964406855.1 uncultured Saprospiraceae bacterium | reverse complement strand
TGTTTGAATGGATGAAAGCATCGGGGAGTTTTGTGCGCAAGGGCGAGGCCTTAGGGGTGATCACTGACCCTTTAGGCATAAGGCCTACGCGGCGCATCTATGCCACCCACGACGGCTACATCATCGGCCACAACAACTCGCCGGTAGTAAACGCCGGCGATGCGCTGTTCCACATTGGCTACAACGACTCCGCTGCGAAGGATTAGCCCCGCTTGAAATGGATGGTCTCGCGGATGACGCCACTAAACGAGCGCAACTCCAAGAAGTACTTGCCGGCAGGCAGCTTGCTGAAGTCGAGTTCGTAGATGGTGTTCACCGGCAGGTCAAAAACTTCGTCTTCCAGCACCATGTTGCCTTGTTCGTCGCGGAGGACAACGGCGTTGAGGTTGACGCGAAGTTTTTCAAAGTCGATGTAGTACAATTGGTTTTCCGCGTCGGCGTAGAGCGTCCAGTCATTGTCGGCCAAAGTGCCGCCAGACGACGAAGGCACATAAGATGCGGAGGCGGTTTGAGCGGCGAGCGAACCTACAAAGGTGCAGCATACCAGGGCTGCCAGAAGGAAGAAACGCTGCATGCGTACTAATTTTTTGATATGTTTACCCGGGAATAAATATAAACGCCTGCAAATATACGCCCCTGTTGAAGATGCGCCAAATATTTTTCCCGTCGCTCGTCGAAAAAACGCCCCAATGACGCAATGGCGGCTTTATCGGCACAAAAGGGCAGGTTGTAGGGATGATGAACCGATTCTTCGATATGGTTTGCGCCATTGAATATTACGCCTCACCTTTGCCAAGGCTTTTGAATGACAGAAGCCGCTCCAAAAAATCAAAACCAAACTTTAGCGCGATGCCCGGCACTTCCCTCCGACCGTTCCCCCCGTTACTCATTCACCTGGCGGTATGGGGCGCTTTGCTGCTTTTCCCATTGGCATTCAGCGCTTCCGAGGGGCAATCAACCGGCATGTTCATAAAACTGATGCTACCGGTGTTGGCCTCGGGGGTTGTTTTTTATGGGAATTATTTCGGGCTGATCGACAAGCTGTTCTTTCCCAAGCAGTATATGGGCTTCATCTTGGCCAACGCGGCGCTTATCCTTGCGGTAGTTTTGGCCCTGGAATTTATATCTGAGCACTATCTCCTGCGGCAGGGGAGCCGATTCAGGCCCCTGCACATCTATCGGCTGGTTTTCACCCTCCTGCTTTCCGGAGGGGTAAGTTTGGGCGTAAAAGTATTGCAACGCTGGCGCAAATCGGAGGAAGCCCTCCAGGCCCGCCAAAACGAACATTTGATTTCCACGCTGGCGCACCTGCGCTATCAGATACAGCCGCACTTCTTTTTCAACTCGCTCAACACCATCTACGCCTTCATCGACACGGCCCCCGAAAAAGCTAAAGACACCGTCATCAGTATGAGCAAGCTGATGCGCTATATGCTGTACGAGGCTGCTTCTGAAAAGACGCCCCTCAGCGCCGAGCTCTCCTTCCTGCAAAGCTACATTGCCCTGATGCGCACCCGGTTGGACGAGCGCGTGGAGATACAAACCGACCTGCCTGCGGCGGCGGAGCAGTCGGACCTGCAACTGGCGCCATTGCTGTTCATACCCTTAGTAGAAAACGCCTTTAAACACGGGGTGTCGAGCATGCGGCCATCTTCTATATGCATAAGCTTGCGGCTGGAAGGCAGCCGGCTCGCTTTTGAAACGGTAAACACCCACTTCCCCAAAGACAAAGACGACCAGGGCGGCTCCGGCATAGGCCTTCACAACCTTAGGCAGCGGCTGGCGTTGTTGTATCCTGGCGGCCATGCGCTGGACTTTCGCACAGAGAACAATTTTTATTACGCCCAACTAACCATCACCTTATGAGGAAGATCAGTTGCTTAGCCGTCGACGACGAGCCCCCTGCTCTTTCATTAGTAGAGGGTTACATACGCCGGACGCCCTTTCTGGAGCTAAAAGGCGCCTTTGGCAGCGCTCAGGAGGCGCTGGAATTTTTAGGCAGCCAACCGGTTGACCTGGTTTTTCTCGATATTCAGATGCCCGACTTCAGTGGCATGGCCTTATCCAAGCTCATCAAAGGCGGGCCGCGGGCGATCTTTACAACTGCCTTTGATCAATATGCCTTAGAGGGCTATCGCGTTGATGCGCTCGACTATCTGCTCAAACCCTTCGACTATGAAGAGTTTTTGCGGGCCAGCTCCAAAGCCCTCAACCTGGCGCCCGGCATGCCACAGGCGCCTGTTGTAGAGCAGGAGTTCATTTTTGTAAAATCAGAGTACAAATACCTGAAGGTGGCGCTACGGGAGGTAGCCTACTTTGAAGGCTGGAAAGACTACGTTAAAATTCACCTCAAAGACCGGCCCAAACCCCTGCTATCGCTCATGAGCCTAAAATCGCTGGAAGAAAAACTCCCCCCCGATCAGTTTATGCGCATCCATCGCTCGTATATCGTAGGCTTGCGCCACATCGACAGCGTAGAGCGCGGCCGGGTGGTGGTAGCCCAATTTCCCATAACCATTGCCGACGCTTACCGCGACGCATTTCAGCACTATCTCAATCAGCAATCCATTTAATTTTCACCCCACATGCGAAAGAACCAATATGCGCTTGCAGTCATCTTTATGCTGGCTGCCCTCACCGCCTGGAGCCAACCCGGCGCGCTTCGCGGAAAATTTACAGAACCCGACGGCGTAACGCCCCTCATCGGCGTCAATGTAATCATTACCAGCCAAACCGATTCCACCCGGCAAAAGGGTACGATAACGGATATTGACGGCGCCTTCTCTTTCGACCAGCTTCGCCCCGGCCCTTACCGCCTCGAAGCCAGCTACATCGGCTATAAAACCCTCACCCGACAGGTAGACATCGGCCGTACCCCCTTGGATATGGGCATGCTGCGGCTGGAAGTAGCAGCCGAAGAACTCGAAACCGTGGTGGTACAAGGCGTACAAACCCGCTCGGAGCAAAAAGGCGACACCACCGAATACAATGCCCGCGCCTATAAGGTAAACACCGACGCCAGCACCGAAGAGCTGGTAGCCAAAATGCCCGGCGTAACCGTTCAGGGCGGCACGGTGCAGGCCCAGGGCGAAAACGTGCGCCGCGTGACCATCGACGGCCAGGAGTTTTTTGGCGACGACGCCGTAGCCGCCCTGCGCAACCTGCCCGCCGAGGTCGTCGACCGCATCCAGGTCTTCGACCGCCAGAGCGATCAGTCGCGATTTACCGGGTTCAACGATGGCAATACCGAAAAAACCATCAACATCGTCACCCGCCCCGGCATGAATACCGGCCAGTTTGGCCGCGCTTATGCCGGCTACGGCACGGATGAACGCTATGTTGCCGGCGCCAACCTCAACTACTTCAAAGATAAGCGACGCCTCTCGCTCATCAGCCTCTTCAACAACGTCAACCAGCAAAACTTCGCCTCCCAGGACATCCTCGGCGTACTGGGAAGTACAAGCTCCGGCGGCCGCGGCGGCGGCGGCGGCGGCGGGGGCGGAGGGCGCTCGCAGGGGCCCGGCGCCGCCGACTTTACTGTAGGTC
>CAYOTJ010000334.1:0-1404 GCA_964406855.1 uncultured Saprospiraceae bacterium | reverse complement strand
TCACAGACCACGCCTGGTGCGAACAAAAAGCCGCTACCAATGCCATTGGCCTTAACTATTCAGACGTACTGGGCAACTGGAAGATCAACGCCAGCTATTTCTTTAATCAATCGGGCGCCGACAACCTAAGCGAACTGTCGCGCCGCTACTTCATCGCCGAAACCCTCGACCAGCTCTACGAAGAAACCAACACCACCGGCAACGAAAACAACAACCACCGCATCAGCATGAGGTTGGAGTACACCATCGACTCTATGAACTCCATCATCATCACGCCCCGCATCAACTTTCAAAACAACTTCAGCGACGCCCTCCTGCAAGGCGCCAACTTCAGCGCCGGCGATGACGGCCAAAACACCCTCATCAACAATACCCTCAATCGGTCGGGCGCCGAAAATACGGGATTCTCCCTCAACAACAACATCCTGTATCAGCACCGCTTCGCCAAACGCGGCCGCACCGTCTCCGTCAACTTCGGTACCGAGCTCAGCGACCGCGAAGGCCTCAGCAGCCTCGACGCCCGCAGCGCCTTCTTCGAGCCGGCTCGCCCCGACCTCATCACCGACCAACAAACCGATAACAATACCGACGGCCTCACGCTATCAGGCAACCTTTCCTATACCGAGCCCATCGGCAAGTTTAGCCAGTTGCAAATCAACTACGCCCCTTCCTGGACAGACAACGACACCCGACGGCTCACCAACCGGTTTGACGAAGCCGCCGGCGCCTACAGCAGCCTTGACACCCTGCTCTCCAACCAGCTCAAAAATGAAGTAACTACCCAACGCGCCGGCCTTCGCTACCGCGTCAACCTGGGTCAAAAATTCAACTTCGCCATCGGCGGCGACGTCCAAAGCACCCACCTCGCCGGCGACCAGGTTTTCCCCTCCATGCTGGCCATCGACCAAACCTTCAACAACATACTGCCGTTTGCCTTCTTCACTTATGCGCCTTCGCGTACCACCAACCTGCGCCTTTTTATGCGCAGCTTCACCAATGTGCCCAGCGTAAACCAGCTTCAAAACGTAGTCGACAACAGCAACCCCCTGCTGCTCTCCACCGGCAACCCCGACCTGCGCCAACAAGTCAACTACTTCGCATCGCTGCGCTTCAACCGCTCGATGCCCACCAAGGGCCAAACCCTCTTTGTGCTGGCCAGCGCTACCCGCAACACCGACTACATCGGCAGCTCGACCCTCATCGCTACGGCGGCCGACACCCTCATTCAGGAAGGGCTGCTGCTACAGCGAGGCGCACAGCTCAGTCGCCCGGCCAACCTCAGCGGCGCCTGGAATGCCCAAACCTTCATCACCTACGGGCTGCCCGTCACCTTCATCAAGAGCAACCTCAACCTCAATGCCGGGCTCACCTACCGCCTCACCCCCAGCCTCATCAACGGCGCCG
>CAYOTJ010000333.1:2339-4975 GCA_964406855.1 uncultured Saprospiraceae bacterium | reverse complement strand
CCGCTTAGATAGGGGCTTGCTGCGCAAGCGTTTAGGGCTCCGCTTAGGTAGGGGCGCTGCCCGAAGCGACACTTAGGAGAGATTGTTTTAAATTATTTTTTTGATAAAAAAATTAACAAAAATTTGCAAAAAACAAAACAACTGCTTAACTTTGTCCAATCCAAACAACAAAAGCTTTTTCATATCCACAGGCGAAAGCCATACGCATCATCACTACAGCTTTTGTTTATCATCAGCCCGGATAACGGGATCGTCATTTTTAGCTGCGCAGCCTTGGCGCCGGCAGATGGCGGGAGGCCTTTTTTTTAAGGTATACCTGCACATCGGCCAGCGCCAGACATAGCCCCGCTTTTGCCATATATAGCCGGGCGTATTTCGGATGGCGTTTTCAGGCCCTTGCGGCTTGAGGGCGGTGGCCGGAGGTATGCCCGGTGGTGGTGGTTGTGGAGCGGGGAGTTGGTGTGCAGGCCAGGAGGGTGGGATCCCACCCTCTTCTACAATAATCATTGTAAGTATCAAAGCGCGCCCTACCGGGAAGGGCCATCGAGGTCGCTTGCCGCAGGAGAGTTTTGTGCTGAGGTTGAGATTGAGGTTGAGATTGAGGTTGAGGTTGAGGTTGAGGTTGAGATTGAGATTGAGGTTGAGGTTGAGATCGAGATATGCTCCCTGGCCCTTTTAGCCTATCGCTCTGGCGAGTAGGCGCTTTACTAAAGAGCTGGGGGCGCCGCGCTACCTCCACGCCCTCGCTTTGTTCGGTCGGGTGAACATCCTCGCTCTGCTCATCCGGGTAAACGCCCTCGCTTTGTTCGGTCGGGTAACCCTTATGCGCTTGTTTAGCCCGTGGGATATAAACTACGCTATTCCATAAGGTTTATGCAGCGTGCAAGAGGAGGAGTCGAGCGGTTTCTCCGTATTGAGAAACTCACGGCCTCATCAACCGTGGTGCGGCCCCTGTCTGAGCTTTTAGGACTTAGCTCCCGCAAAATGTGTTAACACCGTATTTACCCAACCGCGCAGCGGGCAGGCCAGCCACCGCAACGCCCACAACATTTCCCCGTCCGTCCGGGCAGCCGGGCAAAACCACTCCCCGGTGGGCGGTTCCTTAATATTTACCCGACCACCCCAGTGGGCGGGCCCTTAATATTTACCCGACCGCCTCAAGCGGGCGGGCCCTAAAAACCAATAACACCTATCTCCAGCCTCTCTGGCGCAGCCCCTGCAATCCGCCTCTTCTGTACGGACAAGGGGGTGAAGCGGTATGGCTACGGCCGCTGATGGCCCAGCTTGTGGAATAGCGCAGCGCAGATTCCACAAGCTGAAGGACGGCAGCGGCCGTAGCCATAAGAGCGGAACACCCGGCGCCGCGCAAGCTGCCAAAAGGAGTAGATGTTATGCGGCGTGGCCCCAAAAAACTACTGTTTTATGACTTTTAGCATTTCGCCCTTTCGGGTGGATGTGGGTTCCAGGTATAGCCAGTAAAACCCCGCAGGGTAGAGGCTGAAATCGAGCGGGGTAGGGCCGGCGGCCGGGTCGATGTCTAAGCGCAGAAGCCGACGGCCATCAATGGCATACAGGCTGACGGCAGCGGTTCCGTGCCAATGGGCCGGCAAGGTAAGCAAGGCGTCGCCCTGTGTCGGGTTGGGGTATATTGCGGGGCCTTCAGAAGCGGCGGGCGGCTCCCCTACCCCATTGGCGCTAAGGTCTGTCGGGCGATTGCCGGCGGGCTCAATGCGCACCCAATAGTCCTCTACCTCTCCTCTGGCGAAGGCGCCGCAGGGCGCAGGCGACGAGCCGTTGCGCATGAGCACGCGCATACGCACATAGCCGGCGGCAAGCGATGCGGAAGGCGTAAACTGGGTATTGAGTATGCCCGTAGAGGCTGTGCCGGATATGGCCATTTCGCCGGCGTCCATAAAATCGCCGTCGCGGTTGTAGTCGAAGTAAACGCGCCAGCGCTGGGCGAAGGATTGCTGGGCAAAGCCCGGCGTGAGGCGCACGCTATGGGATGCGCCCGGCTGAATGGAGAAGGGCAGCTCGGAGACGGCAGCATAGCCGCCATTGTTGCCGGTGGTCCATTCGCTATTGCCTATTTTTACTTTTTGTATCCACTCCTGGGCTGTGCTATTGCCCGATGCGGCGCAGTATGCCGGGCCGGCTATCGTTATGGATGCCGTTGTGGCGCAACCTCCGGCATCGGTGACGGTGCAGGTGTGTAACCCCGGAAGCAGGCTGACAGCAGCGGCGCCTAAGGCGCCGTTGGCCCATTGGAAAGTATAGGGAGCTTTACCTCCCTGGGCGGTGGCTAAAGCATTGGCGGTTCCATTGGGTTGCAGGGTCAGGGTTAAAGGGGCGCCTGCGGGTACAAAAGCCATGAGGCTGGCGCTACACCCGATGGCGTCGGTAAGGGTGGCCGCATAGCCGCCGGCGGCCAGGCCTGTTCTCATCCAGGCGGAATTGCCATCTGACCAAGCCACAGCATAAGGCGCCGTTCCGCCGGAAGGCAGGAGCAGTACGCTGCCATTGTGGCAATAGGCGGCCGTTGTGGTCATGGCTGTTGTGAGTGGCGGCGGCGCAGTGAGGGTTATCTCGTGAATGAGTACTTGAACGCCGTCGGTAACGGTTACGCTGTAAATACC
>CAYOTJ010000333.1:0-2329 GCA_964406855.1 uncultured Saprospiraceae bacterium | reverse complement strand
GTAAATACCCGCCCCCAGGCTGGATACCTGGCTACCGGCAGCGCCATGACTCCAATGGTAGCTGAGCAAAGTACTACCGCCGGTAACCGTCAGGTTGATCCAACCATCGCGGCGGCCGGCGCAGCTTTCATTTTGCCATTGCAAGGCGGTGAGGGCAAGCGGCGGACCAGGAGCCGTTACGCAAAGCAGGTGCATACTGCCGGGGCCAACGGCGCTGCCTGCCGCCAGCACCTGGCCGGTCATCTGGGTGAGCGCATAGGCGGCATTGGCCTGCCCGCCCGCCCCCGTGCTGCTGAGTATGAGGGCGTAGCAGCCCGCCTCTACGCAAATGGAGGTGTTGATAACGCTACCCGGGGCCATGTCTGCGTATGGCCCTCCGGTTGCCAGCAGGCTGCCATTAACATGCAACAGGCGCCAACTTACCCAGCCGGGGTGGTCGCCGAGATTTAGATTCAGGTTGACATATAATGGGCAGCCCTCGTGAAAATAGCGAAGCGCCACAGAGCGGGAGCCGCGCAGACTGTCGGGGAATACGGGTTGCACGCTCACCCAATACACCTGATTGAACATGGCAGACATAAGCCATGCCAGTGAATCGGCGGGCACACGGGCCGCTAATTCGGGGTAGTGTTCGCCTTGCAGGAATACTTCATAAGCAATAGCCCCGGGTACCGCCGACCAGGATATGCGAGCAAGGGCGTCGCTGTATCGACTCGCGCTCACGGCTATGGCAGCGGAGATGACAATAGGGCCAACGATATCCTCCTGCCCGTCGGAGCGCCAGATGCGGAAATAAGCGTTATGGGTGGCCGTATGCGCGGGGGGAGTCCAACTGGCGCCTAACTCATGGTACGAAATGCCCGCAACGACGGTTTGCCAGGTTTGCATGCCATCTGGGCTGTAGGCAATGGAGAAGGCGGCTTCTGGCTTGGGTTGCGCATCCCAACGAAACTGGATAGGCGATCCGCTATGCAGAGAAGCGCCCGTTGCCGGGTGAGTAAGCTGTAGGCTGTCGTACTCAAAGCTATAAACCAATACATAAGCCTGAAGCCCCTGCGGTATCTGAAAACCGTTTACCCTTACGGAATAATAACCCGATGCAGGCTGATTCATAACGATCTGCTCGGCATTGTTCACGCGGTCGGGATGCGCTATGGCGGGCGCCATAAGGCTATCGGCCGCTATGGCGTGGCTGGGCGACCAAGGCAGGAACAACTGCCCCTGTGGGCTGGTGATGCGCAGGTCGAGGTCATTGACTAAGGAGCGGGCCGCTATGGGAGATGCGCCAGGATCATGCCAGTAAAGCATGACCTTAACTTTATGTACGCCGGCAGGAATAATCAGTTGGTGGAAAGCAGGGGTTTGCCCATCGACGGCGCCGATCTGGTAATAACCATTCTGCAGGGCCTCCAGCGCTCTGGCGGCATGAAGACGGCCCCAGCCATAGCTGTAGTCAGGGCCAGGTATACCCAGGTCTTCTGCCGTATTGAGCATCAAGGCTTTGATGAGGTCTGAACGGGGGTTTTGGCCATCGTGGCCGGCCCGGTAAGCCTGATAGAGTAAAGCGGCGGCGCCAGCCACTACGGGCGCGGCGGCGGAGGTACCCGACGACTCCTGATAGGTATTAAAATTGGCAGGAGCGAGGCTGCCCTGCCCCAATGCGCAGATATCGGGCTTAATGCGCCCGTCGACGGTAGGGCCGCGGCTGCTGGTCTGGCGCAGTTCGTCGGCCAGGGAGACATTGCCCACGGTAAGTTGGTTTTTTCCGGCTTTGCGGCCGCCGGTGATGTTTCCCCAGGCAAAGCCTCCCGGGTTTTCGAGTCCGCTGTAGGGGTTATCACAGTATTCCATGCCTTCATTACCGGCGGAAAAGCAATGCAAAAGCGATGGAAAGTTGAGCACCTGATCATCGAGGCTCTTAGCCGACAACGAGTAATAACCGCCACAGCCCTCGGCATAGGACGTAGAGGTAATAACCATGCCGTACTCATCAGCCCATTGGTTGGCAGCATTGAGGTGAGCGTAACCGCCGATATCGAAGAGTAGCAAGGAGGCTGCCGGGGCAATGCCCATAGCCGCAGGGTCGCCATTACCGGCGCCAAGGGCCATACCTGCCGTCATAGCGGCATGGCCCTGGCCGCTATCCGTAGTGAGGTCAATGACCCTGCCGGCAAAGTCGATGTGATTGACGCCGCCATCGTCGGCAATGCCCACCATTACGCCTTCGCCATCCCAACCGGCGCCCGGCCCCTGATTGACGCCGGCAATACGGGCGGAGGCGCGCGCTTCCACGCCTTCGGGTTGAGCGGGCGCCGGCGCCGATTCAATG
>CAYOTJ010000332.1:0-4983 GCA_964406855.1 uncultured Saprospiraceae bacterium | reverse complement strand
ATGGTCGGCCGGCAACCATGAGGTAGTGGCGCGGGCTAAGAGATGGCGGCGCGAGCGCAAAAAATCAATGGCCGTATTGCGGGCTATGCGCGCCATCCAGTGTACAAATCCGCCTTTTTGCGCATCGTAGCCGCTTAAGCCGCCCCATATCTTGATGAAGCTCTCCTGTATCAGATCTTCTACTTCGACGGGGTCGGCTACCTGGCGGGTGATGACGTAGGCCAGCAGATTGCGATAGTTGGCATACAACTCCCCAAAGGCGGCGGGTTCTTCGTTCTGCAGGCGCTGCAACAACAGATGGTGGGTATATTCCGCGCTATTTTTCATCCGGCGTAAAGATTGTTTTATTGCCCTAAAGATGCTTTCCGATTATCACAAAAGCATCACAAAGGCGCGTACACCGGCAGGGTAAACCGAAAAGTAGTCAGGTTTTCCGAAGATTCTGCCCATACCCGCTCGCCGTGCAGCAATATGATCTGTCGGACGATGGCTAATCCCAGGCCCGAACTGTCGGCCTTGCGGTTGGAAGCCGTAAAATAGCGGTCGAAGACCTGCCCGGTCATGTCGGGGGGCAGGGGCTTGCCGGTATTGCACACCTTGGCGTGCAGGCGGCCTTCGTCTTCAAAAAGGGTGAAGAGCATAAAGCCGCCCTCATCCACATAGCGCAAGGCATTGTCGAAGAGGTTTTGGAGCACTCGATCCACCCAGCGAATGTCGGCCATAGCGAGGGGCAGGTCGTCGTCGATGCGTATGCGGAAGGTTACGCCTTTGGCTTCGGCAGGCTGGCGGTACTTGAGCAACACATCCTGGGCCAGCTCGGCTAAGCTGAAAGGCTCAGGCGCCAGTTCTATCTGTCCTCCCTCCAAGCGCGAGAGATCAAAGAGGTCGGCTACCAGCCTGTTTAGGCGGCGCGACTCGGTCAAGGCTATGTTCAAAAAGCGGCTGCGCTCCTCGGCGCTCAGGCGCTCGCCCTTGTGCTGAAGGGTCTCTAAATACCCCATTACACTAGCCAGTGGCGTACGCAGGTCGTGGGAGAGGTTGGCCACCATCTCCTTGCGGAAGGCGTCGGTAGCAGTCACCTGGTCTAAGCTGGCCTGTATCTGAGCGCTCATACGCCGGTTTTCGGCCAAAGCCTCGGTCAAAGCCTGTTTGTCTTGCTCCTCCCGCGCGAGTATTGGGCGCACAATCCATAGCAGTATGCCCAGCAGCGCTAGAAATACCAACAGGCTGATGCTGAGCCGCCCTATTACCTCGCGGCGTGCGCTCATGATAAAGTCGTCGAAACGCAGATCGGCTTGCACTAAGGCCACCGTAACTCCCTGCACATTCTTGATGGAGGCAAAAGCCGACAGCCAGGCCCCAAATTCGTCTTCGTACATGGGTATCATCGCCCCTTCGCTATGCTTTTCCATCAACAGGGCCGGCGCCGAATGGTATGGGTGTCGAAAGTAGGGCTTAGCTGCTGATGTAACTCCAAAAGCGTAATGGCCCGCCAGACTGTCATAAATAATGGTGTAAACTGGCGTGGCCAGCATGTTGGCGGTTGCATTGCGCCGGAGCAGGGCGTGCAGGCGCGCATAAACGCTATCCTGATCGCTGCGGTTTATGTCGTCAGGAGCCGGGTAGCGGGCCATGAGTTGCTGGTGGGCGTCGCCGTCAATTTGCAGCGCCAGGGTATTCACAATACCCGCTAAACGCATCAGCGCGCCGCTTTCGGCCTCGCGAAGCAGACTGGCGTAGCCCCATATCAGAAAGTAAAGGCTGAGCGCTGCCCATGCAGCCACTACCGTAGTGATTACCCAGCGCATGCGCGATCTGGTGTTGAGGGGGGCGGCGTCGTTCACAGTCGGCCTTGTTCGGGGTTAAACTGATAGCCTACTCCCCAGGCCGTCAGGATGTAGCGCGGTCGTGAGAGGTCGTCTTCGATCTTGGCACGCAGCCGGTTGATATTGGAGTTCACGGTATGTTCCAGCCCCTCAAACTGCTCGCCCCATACCTCGTCTAATATCTCCTGTCTGCTGAAGTTGCGGCCCGGGTTCTGCATAAAGAGTTGTAACAAATCAAACTCGCGGGCGGTAAGCTCTATGGCCGTTGCGCCTTTGTGTAAGGTCTTTTTTTCCAAATCCAACAACAGCTCGCCGCGCTGTAGGCGCAGCCCCTGGCGCTCCAGTCGTTCCGCCTCGCGCCGGGTGCGCCGCATTATGGTGCGCACCCGCGCCAGCAGCTCGCCGGTGCTGAAGGGCTTGGTGAGGTAGTCGTCGGCGCCCATCTCCAAGCCGGCAATCTTATCCTGTTCTTCCGACTTGGCGGTCAGCATCAGTATTGGCAGTTGAGGCTTCCGGTCGCGCAGGCGGCGACATATCTCCAGCCCGCTGAGGCCAGGTAGCATCAGATCCAGCACTAAAAAGTCGTAGTGCCCGTTCATTGCTTCGTCTAAGCCGGCCCAGCCCTGCCCGCATACCGTTACAGCAGCCGGCAGGTCGCGCAGATGTATAGCCGCCAATTCGGCGATGTGCGGATCGTCCTCTATGACCAATATTTGCATATAGCCCGATTTTTAAGGCCCAATTTGGGCGCAAAAAGTCACAAGACCATCACAACGTCAAGTTTTGTACAGCCGCTCCGGTAAAAAATACCAGATGGGTATGCCCACAAATATCAGAAAAGACAGATATACCGATACCTCCGCCAGAATAATGCTGGCTGCATAGAGCAAGGTCGAAGAGCAACTTTAGGTCAAATACCATCACGGTAATGATGATGGCAATAACCCCATCGCTCAGCGCTTCTAATCGATTTTTGCTCGTCATCGATGGTGAATTTATAAGACTCGTTGCAACAAGTCTATTCAGTTGGGCAAGGCCACAGCCAGTCGTCGAGCCGGTAGCTGCGGGGGCGGTAGTTGTAGTGCCACCACTCGGTGCGTATGTGCGCCATGCCGTGGCGGGCCATGGTTTCGCGCAGCAGGCGGCGGTTGGCCAGCACGCTGTCGGGGAATCCTGTGTAATCGTGATAGCCCTCGGGGCCAAAATAGTCGAAAGGCACGCCCATATCCAGTTCGCGCCCGTCGGCGTATACAATCGTGAGGTCGGCTGCCCCGCCCCGATTGTGCACCGAGCCCTTGCGGGGGTCGGCCACAAAGCGAGGGTCAGGTACTTTGTTCCATAACTTCCACTGCACGGGGCGCGGTCGGTAGCAGTCAAAAAACTTTAACCCCATTCCCTTGGCGCGAAGCTCCCGATGGGCTGCTACCAGCGCACGGGCTACCGCCGGCCTGAAAAAGCAGCGCCCACAGTCGTACATTGCCTCTCCTACAAAGTTATTGGCAGTAGCATAGCGCACATCTATGGCGATGGTGCTATCCAAGGCATTGATTTCCAGCCACTGGCTTGTGTCGTAGTCTATGGTTTTCGGCCGGGGCGCCGGGCGCGCTATGGTATCGGCCGGCGGCGGCATGCCGGCTACGGCCGGCCGTGGTTGCGCTTTGGGCTCAGGTTTCTTAACAGGCGCACACAGGGCCAGCACAGCCAAAGGCAGAAAAAAAACAGCTCTCAACATCGTTCATAGGCATTGATACCGCGCTAAGTTGATAAAATTATGGCATAACGCGGTAACCAGACTAATCGTTTTTACATCGTTCCGTGCAAAGTTTGTTGCACTTTCGCTCATTCACGACTCGCCGAACGAGTCTGATGGAAAAAAACTGCGCCAGAAATACAACTTATTTTTCAATAATGCGTACAAAGCTTTCGCGTATAGTTGTATTCGCCTCCGGCTGGCTGCGAGGCTGGTAAAATGACCGGAGGGCGCCAACGGGATGTGTACCTGTAACCCCTCAGCAAGAGCATTAACGGGGGAAATTTACACTATGTTCGCACTGCCCGTCAGTTGATGACGGGCAGTTTTTTTATGGGCTTATGGTTCGAAGAGGGGCCACTTCCGATCGCGGTCGGAGACGGTGAGGAGGGCGCCCTCAGGGAAGGGCCAGTTGATGCCTAAGGCGGGATCGTCGTACCTCAGGCCTCCCTCGGCGGCAGGGTCGTAGTAATTATCGCATTTATAGAAGAATTCGGCGGTATCAGACAGCACTAAGTAGCCGTGGGCAAAGCCCCTGGGCACAAAGAGCTGACGTTTGTTTTGGGCGCTTAGCACTAAGCCATACCACTGGCCAAGGGTCGGTGATTGAGGCCGGAGATCGACGGCCACGTCGAAGACTTCGCCGCTGAGCACGCGCACAAGCTTTGCCTGAGCAGAGGCGCCAGTCTGAAAGTGAAGGCCGCGCAGTACGCCCCGGGCTGATTGGGCCTGGTTGTCTTGTACAAAATGGGCGTCAAGGCCTGTTTCGAGGGCGAAGCTGCGGGCGTTGAAGCTCTCGAAAAAGTAGCCTCTGTCGTCGGCAAAAACCCGGGGTTCGATGACAATGAGCCCTTCTATGGGCGTAGTAATAACTGGCATGGTATGAACGTAAGTGGCCGCGAAGTTAGGGCTTGTTGGGCATTTGGGGTTGTGCAGCCTGCATGAAATTTGGCAACTGACGTATGTCACCGGCTGTGGCCTTGGGTATATTGTGGGGCTTTCGCTACTTTTGCGCCTTCAAATGACAAGCTCATGGTAAACATAACCATCATCGACCGACAGGGAGAAGCGCACGTATTAGAGGCCCCTACAGATATGAATATGAACCTCATGGAGGTATGTAAGGCTTATGAGTTGCCTGTGAAGGGCACCTGTGGCGGTATGGCGCTTTGCTCTACCTGCCATCTTTATATCCTGAGCGACCACGAGCTGCCGTCCATGACGGAAGATGAGGAAAACATGCTGGATCAGGCTTTTTTTGTGAAGTCCAACTCGCGCTTAGGTTGCCAGTTGTATGTAAATGAGGCTATGGATGGCCTGTCGGCTCAGTTGGCTCCCGAAGCGGAGGATTAGTTTATAGTTCTCCAAGCCAAGATTTGTGAATCTTGACTTGCTCTTTTTCCGTCT
>CAYOTJ010000331.1:0-4995 GCA_964406855.1 uncultured Saprospiraceae bacterium | reverse complement strand
GGCGAAGGCATAGCGGAAGTCGCCGCCACTGAAGGCTTGGCGCCAACCGAGGTGAATCTGGGCGCGCAGGCCCCGGGCCGGGAAACGCTGCTCATCAACGGTATCGAGTTGGAGCCGAAGGTCGAGGCCGGCGAAAGCCTGCCCATCAAAAAAGCTGTCGGGCAATTCTCCCTCTTCCCATTGTGCAATAAAGCGATCGGGCATGTTTTTCACCTCTACCCAACTGAGGGCCGGGCCTGCCGTGAGCCGCCAATGATGGGCCGGCTGCCAGCGAAGGCCTGCGTTGAGCTGTGCCATCTGCTGGCGTACGCGGTTGTACGATACGCCGCGTACAATTTCAGGATTGGGGGTGGTATTGCCTAAGCCGTAGAAATTAGCAGCGTAGAGGGGCGTCTGCCCCTGGGTTTCCAGCACAAAATGCAGCGCCCCTACGGCCTGAGGCCACAGAGAATGGGTGGCAAAATACAAACCGCCATTGCGCCAGGAGGTGAGCAGCTTAAACTCGTGCCGTACCCGGTAGGGCTCGCGCCCAAAGCCAAAGCGCATCGCCCGGCCTCCGATGCCCAGCAGCACCCCGTCGTCGGGGTTGAAGCCGCCATAGGGCCAGCCGCCGGCATAGTTGTAGTCGTAGTAAGAGGCATTGCGGTTGTATTCGGCAGGCCGGTAGCGGCGCCAGCCCGGCCGGGCGCCGTGTTCGAGGCCATAGGTGAGCCAGTGGCGCGCCTGCGGTGCGTTGCGCACTAAACTGTCAAGGCCGGGGCCGCCGGATATGCGCAGCAACGGCGACAGCCGGCCCGGTCCCACGAGTTCATAGCGATCGTTGCCGTCGAGGCCATAGCAGATGATTTCGCGGGTCTGGGCGCTGAAAAAGGTGCGCTGATAGCGCGGCGGCGCATCGGGCCGGCCGGCCGGATAAACGCTGACCCGGGTGCGGGTGTCGCTGAGGGCTTCGATGACAAAGCGGTCGTCCTGCCGGCTGCCGGTTACCTCCACGCGGCGGGCCAGCGCCAAATAGTAAGCGCGGGCGATGGCGGGGAGGTTGTCGCGCCGCGCTTTGAGGTGAGCTATGATGCGCGGGGCATCGCGCTGGTAGAACAACTCGGGCCAGCTCTCGCGAAAGGCCTGTTCGATGAGGCTGTCGGCGAGGGCCATTTGCAACTGTCGGGCAGCATCTTGCCAATCAACAGCGGTGGTTTCACTGAGAAAAGTATGATCGAAAATGCGGGCATTATAAGTCGACCAGCGCACTGCCCTGATGTTGGGGGTGTAGGGGCGCCACTGCCGGGCCGGCGGCGTGGAACGGCGCAGCAGATGGAGCACCATACCATCGTAGTGCGCAAAAGCCTGATCGCGGTCGCGCGGGATGGCGCGGTAGCGCTGAGACTGCCCCAGATCGGTGACGGCCCAGCGCCATTGGTCGTCGTGGCGATCCCAGTCGCCCAGCAGAAAATCGAACAGCCGGGTGCGGAGCAGCCAGTTGGCGTCTAACCAACCCGTATAGCCGCCCTGCCAGCGCTCCAGCAGCTTCTCGGTGCCGATGATTTCGTTGGGGTAGCCAAAGGAGCCCAAGTCCATCCAGTGTACGTCATCGGGGCGTTCTTCGAGCAGGTAGACGGCATCGCCAAAATCGGCGTCGTATTCGCCCAAAGCCGGCTGATAGGGCAGGTACACCAAACGAGGGTGGGTGTGGTAGATGGAGGCTGCCTCGGCGAGCCGCGCTACGGCTAAAGCCGCCAAAGGATGAGAAGCCGTAAACTGGTCGCGCACGAGATCGAGTACGGGATCGGAGCGGAACTGCTCGGGTACGATGCGGGTGGGGTCTTTTTCCACCGACCTCAGTTGGTATTCGCGGCCGATGCTGTCGCGCAGGCGCAGGCTATTGGTCTGCTGGCCGCCGCCTTTGCGGATGGGTATGAGCCCGGCGTCGGCCAGGTCAAGTACGGGCATGTCTATGAAAGTGCGGTAGGCGTCGCGGTATCGAATGCCCCATACGGTTCTGCCGAGGAGGCCGCGCCGGAAGTCGGTCTGGCTGATGGGCAGCCGCACCCACGCCCCCGCCGGGAAAGCCGAGAGGCTGTCGGGTAGCCGCCCCTGCCATACGCGGGAAGCCTTGGCAGGCTGGGCGCCCAGCGCGCCGGCCAGCAACAGCCCGCTGAGCAATAAGATCAAATACCGGAAATATACCACAAGCCTGCGCCATTGAAAGGGCGCAAAAATACGTCATAACAGCCGGTTTTCCAAATCGGCGAGCGTTTGCAGGGTTACTCCTTTTTGGGCAATCGGCTCCGCACAAAGGTATTCAGCGCCAGGATGATGGCTAAAAACAAGGCTATGCGCGCGATCATGTCGCCCCAGATGGTATAAAAAGTGAGCTCGTCGTTGAGGGTCATCTGGCCGCGGAGGGCGCCGGCCTGGTTGTAGGGCAGGGTTTGAAGCACATCGCCCCGCTGGTTGATGAAGGCGGAGATGCCCGTATTGGCCGAGCGCACAATGGGGCGGCGCGTTTCAATGGCGCGTAGCCGGGCAAAGTGGAGGTGCTGGCGGTGGCCGGCGGTATTGTCCCACCAGCCGTCGTTGGTTACGACAAAGGCGGCCTGGGCGCCCGGCGCTCCGTTTTTGCGCGGCCGCACATAGCCGGCGAAGTACTCGCCAAAAACCGACTCATAACAGATGACCGGCGCAATGCGCGCCTTGCCCGCTTTGAACACTGAGCGCTCATCCTGTATGCCTAAGCCGGCGGTGGTGCCGTCGAGTTGCTCTACCAAGGGCTTCATAAAAAATAGCACCGACTGGAAGGGAAAGGCTTCGGGGCCGGGCACCAACTTCGATTTTCGGTAGGTTTCTACCTCGTCGGCGCCTACGGCAAACTGGGCCGCCGAGTTGAGCGCTTCGTAGTGAATAACCCTGCCTCCGCTGCGGCGCTCGCGGGCTGCGGGCGTAAGCGGAGCGCCGGGCGGGAAGTCATAGTAGGCATTCAGGCCCGTAACGATCTTTAGGTCGGGGTAGTTGGCGAAGGCTTCGCGCAATTGCACAATGGTGGGATATTGCCCAATGCGGGTTTCTTCCACATACCCGAAGCTCGACTCCGGAAACACCAAATAGTCGACGCCGGGGGCCAGCTTGCTGCGGCTCAACTCAATGAAGTGGGCGAGCTGTATCTCCTGCGGCAGGTCAAATTTTTGGTGGTGGGGCTCATAGTTGGGTTGTACGGCCACCACATCTATGGAGGGGCCGGTTTCGCGGTAGGCGGTATAGCGGTAGAGCGAGTAGCCTGCGGGCAGCGCCAACAGCAACGCCAACCGGATGGCATTCTGGCGGAAAGGCGTTTTTTCGCGGTAGGCGCAGTAGAGGCGCAAGGCGAGGAGGTTGGCTAACCATACCCAGAGCGAGCCCCCAAAAACGCCGGTATACTCGTACCACTGTATCCAGGCGGTTTTTTCGGCAAAGCCGTTGCCCAGCGTGAGCCAGGGCCAGGTGAGATCCCAGTGATAGTGCAGGTACTCGAAGGAAAACCAGTAGGCAATGAGGGGCGCATAACCCAACTTTTCGGCTTTAGCGCGGCCGGCGGCCCATACTACCCAGGGCAGCGCCATCAGCAGGCTGTTGACGAGAATGGCAAAGAGGCCTGCGGCAAGCGCGGCATTGGCTACCCAATAGGTGGAGATGATATTCCACACCAC
The DNA here is from genome assembly GCA_964406855.1 of uncultured Saprospiraceae bacterium. GTDB lineage: Bacteria > Bacteroidota > Bacteroidia > Chitinophagales > Saprospiraceae > JAUMBM01. The sequence goes on along the minus strand of CAYOTJ010000331.1, from coordinate 1,315 downwards.
GGCTGTGTGATAAAAATAGGGCAACAGCTTACGGGCGGGGCGGGTGGTTGTTTTATGCAGGTCCTCGGCCAGTAGCAGCAGCGGAACCCAGGCGATAAACAGCAGCCAGGGCGCAGGTAAAACGCCCGGAAAACCCAGCCCGAGCAATACGCCGCTGAGGGTGCTCAGGCCTAATCTGCGCCATTGGGGCTCGTGCCCGCGCCATTGTCGCCAGGCTATAATGCCCAGCGCTAAAGCGCCCCAGGCGCCGGCAAAAAGCCAAAAGGGAAGATAGCCCCACAACAAGCGCTGGCTGTTGAGGTCGATCATCTTATTGGCAATAATTGCCGTCGATATGGCCGGCAGCAAACTACCCAGCCAGAAGATATGCTTTTTCAAAGCGCTAAAGGTTTGATGCAAGATTAAGAAATTCCTTTTTTACCTTTGAACAAAAAATCGGGATCATGAAAAAATGGGTCAAATTTGCGCTCATCGGTTTGGGCGCTGTTTTGCTGCTGATGCAGTTCGTTCGCATCGATAAGAGCGCGCCGGCAGTGGATCCTTCGGCCGACTTCCTCACCATGACCAATGCGCCGGCTGAGATGGCCGCCCTCATTCGGGCGGCTTGCTATGACTGCCATTCCTATGAAACAAAATATCCCTGGTATGCCAACATCGCGCCCGCGTCTTTATGGGTGGCCAACCATATAGAAGAAGGGCGCGAGCACCTCAATTTTTCAAACTGGGCCTCGTATCCGGCCGGCAAGCAGGCCCACAAACTCGAAGAGTGCGCCGAAGAAGTTGCCGAAGGCCACATGCCGGAAAAGTCATATACCTGGATGCACCCCGAGGCGCGGCTCGACGAAGTGCAGCAGCAGGCTATGGCCCAGTGGTTCAACAGTATGAAAATGGCCGCGCCCGGCGGAGGCAACGACTACGACGACCATTGAGCCGCCGCCTGCCAGAGCAGATACTTTTCGCCGCCGCAGTGGGAGGCGCGAACACAATGGCTGTCTTTATTGTCGTATTAGCGTGCTTATGTAGGCTACAGGGGCTTGGACAGTGAGTTAAAGTAAGGTGATTAAGGGTTTAAACCATTTACAACCAACTACTTATCATGATTGATCGGATTTATGTGGCCGCTACCAGCCAGCACGTGGGAAAAACTACGTCTACGCTGGGGTTGGTGGAAGCGCTCAAACAGAAATATACCAACGTAGGTTATTGCAAGCCCGTAGGTCAGCAATTTGTAGACCTCGGAGACCTGCGGGTGGACAAAGACGCCCTGCTCTTTTCCAAAATCATGCGCTTTGAGCTGAGCGCCGAACTGCACAGC
>CAYOTJ010000330.1:0-4997 GCA_964406855.1 uncultured Saprospiraceae bacterium | reverse complement strand
CCGCCTACGGCGTCGATGTGAAATACCGCACAGGTTTTTGGCAAGGGCAACCACCCTCGCTTTGAGGCGCTTTACCAGGAGCAACTGCGCGAGCACCTGCCGGATTACGCTCGCCAATTCTGGGATCGCAACCTCAGCTACTTCAGCGATAAGGGCGTGCGTCGCTCTTTTTATTTTTTTGGCACTTCGGGCGTATTTGCCTGGCTGCTCACCCAGTATTTGCGCACCCGCCCCAGCCTTTATTCGGCTGCCGAGGCGCTGTTTTCGTCTCGCAGCGTGGAGGAGCAGCGGGAGCACTACTTCGCGGTAGAGGATAAAATGCTCACCCAGTTGGTGCGTTGGGCTGTTAACCGCCATTTTACGATGTGTCTGTTGGGCGTGCCCCGCAGTCAGCAGGAGCTCTTCCGCCATCAATATGAGGAAGGCGTCACGGGCTTTATTCGCCGCTGCTTCCGCCAGGTATTTACCCAGTTGCCCATTAGCGACAACTACTTTTATCAGGTGTATTTCAAGGGGAGTTATACGCCCCAATGCGCGCCCAATTATTTAGTAGCCGAAAACTTTGATGCGCTGCGCGATCGCGTCAGCCGCATTGAGCAACACAATAATACCATCAGCGGCTTCCTGCGCGAAAACCCCGGCGCTTATTCGCACTTCATCCTGCTGGATCATCAGGATTGGCTGGCGGCCAACAACCGGCCTGCGCTGGCGGAGGAGTGGGCGCTCATTTTGCAAAACAGCCGCCCCGGCACGCAGATTCTCCTGCGCTCGGCTGCCGATGAAATCGACTTTTTCCCTGATTTTGTACTCGCCGCCGTGGATTTTAAAAAGGACGAATACGCCGATATTCACCGGGAGGATCGCGTAGGCACTTATGCCAGTACCTATGTGGGCACAGTAAAAGGTTAGGTCGCTTGTTTTAAAACCAATCGCATGTCATCTACTTCCGATGCAGCGGGCCAGGTAGGCCGCATACAACAATACTACCAGTTTCAGTCTCGAATTTACGACCTCACCCGCTGGTCGTTCCTCTTTGGCCGCAGCGAGGTCATTAGGCTTTTTCCCTTTGACGAACAGGATTCCTTTCATCTGCTGGAGATAGGCTGCGGCACAGGGCGCAATTTGGCGCAGGCAGCGGCCCGCTTTCCGCAGGCCCGCTTCACAGGGCTCGACGTTTCCCGCGATATGCTCGATATTGCAGGTCGTCGTTTCGAGGGCAATGACCGCGTTGAGCTGCTGGAGATGCCTTATGCCTCCGGGCAGTACGCCTGGCAGGGCCGGCTCGACGCCATCCTGTTTTCCTATGCGCTCACGATGATTAATCCGCAGTGGGAGACCTTGCTGCATCAGGCTGCCGCCGACCTCAAGCCGGGGGGCATCATTGCGGTGGCCGATTTTCACGATAGCCGCCGGCCTTGGTTTAAGCGCCACATGAGCGGGCATCATGTGCGCATGGACGCCCATCTGACGCCCGTACTCCAAGAGTTGTTTGCCACCCGATACCTTAGCGTGCGCCGGGCTTATTTTGGGGTGTGGTCGTATTTCATTTTTGTAGGCGCAAAACGCTTGTCTCAGGTCTGAATTACGCCCGGGTTGAAGCGCTCTACCGCCGCATTGTCGGCCGCCGCTATGCCTTCGCTGATCCAGCGGCGCGTTTCGCGGGGGTCGATGATGGCGTCGACCCACAGCCGGGCAGCGGCGTAGTAGGGCGTCGTTTGGGTTTCGTACCTGCTCTCAATTTCGTGCAGCAGTTTCTCCTCTTCTTCGCTGGTGATGGTCTGCCCTTTGGCCTTCAGGGTAGATACTTGTATTTGTAGCAGCGTTTTGGCGGCCTGCGAGCCCCCCATGACGGCAATGCGGGCCGAAGGCCAGGCCACAATGAACCGAGGGTCGTAGGCCTTGCCGCACATGGCGTAGTTGCCGGCCCCAAAGGAGTTGCCCATCACCACGCTGAATTTGGGGACGGTGGAATTGGCCACAGCGTTTACCATTTTGGCCCCGTCTTTGATGATGCCGCCCTGCTCGGAACGCGAGCCCACCATGAAGCCCGTAACGTCGTGCAGGAACACCAGCGGAATTTTTTTCTGGTTACAGTTGAGGATAAAGCGGGCCGCCTTATCGGCGCTGTCGCTGTAGATGACGCCCCCAAACTGCATCTCGCCCTTGGCCGAGCGCACCACCTCGCGGTTATTGACCACAATACCCACCGCCCAGCCGTCGATGCGGGCATAGGCGCACAGGATGGTTTGACCATAACCTTTTTTATAGTAGGTGAGTTTGCCTTCATCCACGATTCGCTTGAGGATGGCCTCGGTAGCGTAGGGCTTGGCCGGACCGTCGGGGAGTATGCCCAGGATTTCGTCGGGCTGCCCAAGCGGAGGCTGGGGCGCTACGCGGTCGAAGCCCGCTTTGGGGAAGTGCCCCAGTTTGTCTACTAAGTCTTTGATGGTATCTAAGCAGGTGGCGTCGTCGGGCATCAGGTAGTCGGTTACGCCCGAGATGTTGCTTTGGGTATGGCCGCCGCCCAAGGTCTCTTTATCTACGTCTTCGCCTATGGCCGCCTTCACTAAGTAAGGGCCGGCCAAAAAGATGGAGCCCGTACCTTCAACGATGAGCGCCTCATCCGACATGATGGGCAGGTAAGCGCCGCCCGCTACGCAACTGCCCATGATGGCGGCGATCTGCGGAATGCCCATGCTCGACATGCGGGCGTTGTTGCGGAAGATGCGGCCAAAGTGCTCCTTGTCGGGGAAGATTTCGTCTTGCATAGGGAGGTATACCCCGGCGCTGTCGACCAAGTAGATGATGGGCAGCCGGTTTTCCATGGCAATCTCCTGAGCGCGCAGGTTTTTTTTGCCCGTAATGGGAAACCAGGCTCCGGCCTTTACGGTGGCATCGTTGGCCACAATGACGCACTGGCGCCCGCGCACATAGCCCAAGCCTACCACTACGCCGCCTGCCGGGCAGCCGCCATGCTCTTCGTACATTTCAAAGCCCGCAAAGGCGCCGATTTCGAGGAAGGGCCTGCCCTCGTCAACGAGGTAGTCTATCCGCTCGCGGGCCGTCATCTTGCCCTGCTCGTGCTGTTGGGCAATTTTTTTGGCGCCGCCGCCTACAAAAATTTTGTCTAAGCGCTGCTGAAGCTTGCCTATCAGCAGTTTGTTGTGGTCCTCGTTTTTGTTGAAGTCGAGATTTTCTTTGGTCATATTTGGTTGTGGTTGCCGCGTTATTGTGTTGCCTAAGCCCGGCTTGCGTTAGTTGCGGGCGTAGGCGTAGTAATATTTACCTTCGTAGCCCTCGTATACGCCCTCCAGCACTACCTTGCCCCGGATGCCTTGCAGGCGGCGCGACAGCTCGCGCACCGAGGCCACCGGCCGGTCGTTGAGGGCCGTAATGACAAAGCCCGGCTCCATATTGGTTTGCGCTATGGGGCTGCCCCGGAATACGCTGATGACCTTTACCCCATCGACGCCCAATTGGCGGCGCTCGTCGGCGGTGAGGTTGCGCAGCTCGAAGCCGGGGTCGGCCATGCTGCTCGATTCGCTTTGGCGGGCGGCCTGCAAGCTGCCTTTTTGCTTGAGGGTCACTTGAGCGGTATAGGTTTGGCGCTGCCGGATGTAGCGAATGCGCACTGCGGCGCCCGGCTGCATGCGGCCCAGCAACTCCTGCATGGCCGGCAGGTTGCTGATGGCTTGCCCATTGATTGAGAGGATGACGTCGCCTACGGCCAGCCCGGCCTCTTCGGCGCCGCTGCCCGGCGTCACTTGGGTCACCACTACGCCCGCTATGCGCGAGAGGCCCAGTTGATTGGCCCGTTCGGCGTCGACCTGGTCTACGAAGACGCCCAACAGGCCCCGCTTCACTTCGCCGTGGTCGCGCAGGTCGCGCACGATCTTGCGCACTAAATTTACGGGCACGGCAAAGGAATAGCCCTCGTAGCGCCCCGATCGGGTGAGGATGGCGGTATTGACGCCAATGAGTTCGCCCCGGGTATTGACCAAGGCGCCTCCGGAGTTGCCGGGGTTCACTACGGCGTCGGTCTGGATGAAGCTCTCTATGCGATCCTGGCCCTCCAGCACGTCTATGCTGCGCCCTTTGGCGCTCACAATGCCCGCCGTCACGGTCGATTCTAAGTTGAAGGGGTTGCCTATGGCCAGCACCCATTCGCCTACGCGCAGCGAGTCGGAGTTGCCTAAGCGGGCATAGGGTAGGGGGGCTTCGGCGCGTATGCGCAGCAGGGCGAGGTCGGTGCTGGGGTCTACGCCTACCAAGTCGGCTGAGAACTCGCGCCGGTCGCTGAGCGTGACCATAATGTCGCCTCCGCCCTCAATGACGTGGTTGTTGGTCACGATAAAGCCTTCGGGGCTGATGAGCACCCCCGAGCCCGTGGCGGTTTCGGCTTGTTGGTTGGCCCTGAAGAGGCCAAATAGCCCCGAGGGGAAAGTGCGCACAAACACCACGGCGGGCGTTACGCGGTCGGCGGCATGGCTGAATAGGGTAGGGGGCGTGGTGACAAACTGCCCCAGTTTTGCATCGGTAAGGGGGTCGTCGGCTTCGTTGGCGTAATAGATGGGACGGTCGTCGGCCAGCCGGCGGTACAAGCCCACAGCCGTAAGGGCGCTGCCCAACGAGCAGAGCGCTAACAGTAGCCACCACCTTGAGGGAACCTCGGAAAGCTGCATGAGGCGTTTCAATTGCAAGTTATAACCGCCCGAAGATAAAAAAAGTTAGCTTTGCAAAACATTAATTGCCATCAAAATGGAGGAAACTCAACCTGGGTCTGCTACGCCCCCGGCCTCGCCCGAGCCTTCCGGGCGGCTGTTTAGTTGGCGTTTTTCGTTGTTTGGCGCCCTGCTCATCCTGGGGTTAGCGGCCTTAGCCGCCTACCGGCACTACAGCATGGAGGTACCCATTGGCTGGTCGCCGGAGCCGCCCGCGGTGGATAGCAGCGCCGTGCAACGAGACTCATTAGGCCGTTGAGGTCAGTATTGGCTATG
>CAYOTJ010000329.1:4368-5031 GCA_964406855.1 uncultured Saprospiraceae bacterium | reverse complement strand
GTCGGGGGTGGGGGTGGAGGCGTAGGCGAACACCCCCGACCGGGCGCAATAGTCGGCCAGCAAGGCTTCTTTATCGGTAGGCACAAAACCCGTGAGGGCGCACACCCGACCATCCCAGAGGGCCTCCGTATGGGCGCGGGCCTCCAACAGGGCCAATTGGTCGTTGGTTTGGTGGAGGTTGGCCTCCATGTGATCGAGGTGGTAGCGGGCGTGGGCGTCGAGGGCCCGGTGGGTTTGGGCTAAGGCTTCGTCGAGGGCTGCAAGCCGGCTGCGCAGCGCATCGGGGCTCTCATCGGGTAGGGGGCACTCTTCAGCCCCGGCCAACTCAAAAGGCTCGCCATGCAACTGAGCTACTACAAAGTATATCCAGGGCGACTGCCTGCCGATGATCTCCAGCGGCAGTTGGGCGCTCCACTCGGGCCTGAATTTGCGCTCGTCGCAGCGCAGCAGGCGCAGACTGAGCCCTCGCTCGGCCATAGCGCGCAGGCGCTCCGGCGAAAAATTGCCCCAGGGCGCCAGAGCATCTAAGGCCTCGCGGGCAAGCTGTCGCTCGTGGGCCAATCGCTCCTGCTCGGCTAAGAGGTCGAGTACGGCCTGCGGGTGGGCAGGCGGATCAATGGCCGGGTCGGCATCGGGCGCCGGCGCGCGCTGCCGGAGCTTGCG
>CAYOTJ010000329.1:0-4358 GCA_964406855.1 uncultured Saprospiraceae bacterium | reverse complement strand
GTTTCCGCAATCTGCCTGCTGCGCAGGTAGGCCTCGCGCTCTTCGGGCCAGTCGACCCTGAGCTCGCGCAGGTGAGCTACGCCCAACTCCTGCAAGCCCGCCAGAAAGGCCTCGTAGTCGCGGTCGTGCACCCAAAACCGGTATTGTCGCATGGGCACAATCATGGCGCGGCGGTTTTATCGTTCTCTAAGCGCTTTTTCACCAGCTTCTGGGCGGCCTTCGCGAGGTTGTCTTCGTCTTCGAGGAAGCGCTTGATCTTGCGAATGGCGTCTTCATAGCCCGGAATTTGCACCTTTTCGTAGAGGTTTACCTTTTGGGTGGTCTTGCGGCGGGCGTGATCGAGGAGTTGGGCGGCGCGCAATTGATAGTCGCGCTCTAAGCGCAGGCGCAGCAATTCCCGGAGTATGTCTACGCCGTCGAGCAGCCAGCCGGGCTGCCCAAACCAACTAAAAGCCTCCAACTCAATGTCGAAGTCTGCCAGCACCGGCACCGCTACGCCGGCTACCTTGCGCTCGGCGACGGATACGCGCCCCAAGCGCACCAGCTCGGGCGGAAATTCCCCCCAAAGCCGCGCCATAGGGGCATGGCGGTCCAACTGCCCGGCTAAGGCCTCCTCGGTATGCTGCGCAGCCTGTCGGGCTTTTTGGGCCTCGGCCCGCAGGGCAGCCTCTTTGCTCTTGAGGGTAGGTAGCGCCCGCAGGCGCACGCGCAACTGCTGTTGCATGGCCTGCAAAGAGGTTTTGTTGTATTGAAAGGCAATGGCCATAAGCAGCAGGGGTTAGCGTTTCCAGTATTCGTCCATGAGGTCCTGGCGGATGCTCACTTCCTCCGGGCGGAAGTGGCGGGCGAAGAGGGCCCAGGCCACGTCGAGCATCTCGTCGGGGGTGAGGTTGACGTCTATGGCCAGCAACTGATCGGCGTATTCGGCCGAAAAAGCCAAAGCCCGCTGATCGTAGTCGGTGAGGTCGAAGCCATTTTCGAGCTTGGTGCGGGCGTCGGCGGCATCGGCGTAGAGGCGTATGGCGGCGTTCATCACCTGGGGGTGGTCGCGGCGCGTCTTTTTGCCCACCACCAACTGCTTGAGGCGCGAAAGGCTGCGGAAGGGATCTACGATGACCTTGCCGATCTCCGTATCGCGGCGCAGAAAGAGCTGCCCTTCGGTGATGTAGCCCGTATTGTCGGGTATGGCGTGGGTGATGTCGCCGCCCGATAGGGTAGTAACGGCCACGATGGTAATGGAGCCGCCCTCGGCAAACTGAACGGCTTTTTCATAGATGCGCGCCAGATCGCTGTACAACGAGCCGGGCATACTGTCTTTGGAAGGAATCTGATCCATGCGGTTGGAGACGATGCTCAGGGCGTCGGCATAGAGCGTCATATCGGTGAGCAGCACCAGCACCTTCTCGTTTTTATCCACGGCAAAGTACTCGGCGGCGGTAAGGGCCATGTCGGGCACCAACAGCCGCTCCACGGGCGGGTTATCGGTAGTATTCACAAAGCTGACGATGCGGGGCAGGGCGCCGGCCTGGGTGAACAGCTCTCTGAAGAAGAGGTAATCGTCGTTGGTCATGCCCATGCCCCCGAGTATGATGCGGTCGGCCTGGGCGCGCATGGCCACGAGGGCCATCACCTGGTTGAAGGGCTGGTCGGGGTCGGCAAAGAAGGGTATCTTCTGGCCGGTGACGAGGCTGTTGTTGAGGTCGATGCCGGCAATGCCCGTAGCAATAAATTCGGAGGGCTGCCGCCGCCGGACGGGGTTGACGGAAGGGCCGCCGATTTCGCGCTGCTCGCCTTCCACCTCCGGGCCGCCGTCGATGGGCCTGCCGTAGGGGTCGAAGAAGCGACCCGCTAAGTCTTCACTCACCCGAAGCGCAGGCGGAGCGCCCAGAAACACCACCTCAGAGGCCGTGGATATGCCCTCGGCGCCGCCGAAGACCTGCAAGGTCACTTCGTCGCCGATCATTTTTACCACCTGGGCCAAGCGCCCGTCTACGGTGGCTAACTCTTCATAGCCCACGCCTTCGGCCCTGAGCGTGCAGGTGGCCTTGGTGATCTGGTCGATGCGGGTGTATACGCGTTGGAAAGCAGACATGGCAACTTTTTTTATGGTTGGGCGGTGGCTAACCAGTCGGCGAGCGACGCCTCGAAGGTGCGGAAGTCTTCCGACTCGTACTCGGCGTAGTTCATCTGGCGGGCTAAGTTGATGATCTTTTTAAAGAAAGGGGCTACGTCTTCAAAGCGCTCGAAAGCCAGAGGGGCCCGGGCGATGCGCAGCGCCCAGTCGGTCATGTAGCGCTGCCGCGCCAATGGGGTGCGGCTGTCGACGGCGTCGAAGGCATCCTGCTGGAGAATAACGGCATCTACCACTTCCGAGCGCCAGAAGACTAAGTGGGCTTCAATGCCCACCCCGTCGTCGCCTAAGATGTTAATCTGCTCGGCGGCCTCTTTGCCGCGTTGCAGCAGGTTCTTCAGCTCCGTCACCTTGGCGGCCCAGCCGGGCTCGATGGCGGTGTCGAGGGTGGCCAGCAGCTCGGGGTATTCCAAGTATTTGGAGTAGCTGTCGATGGGGTCGATGGCGGGGTAGCGCTTGCGGTCGGCCCGCTGCTGGGAGAGGGCGTAGAAACAGCGGGCCGCTTTTTTAGTCGACTCCGTGACGGGCTCCTTGAGGTTGCCGCCCGCCGGCGATACCGTGCCGATGAAGGTGATGGAGCCGGTGCTGCCATTGTTGAGGTACACCCGCCCCGCCCTGGCGTAAAAGTTGGAGATAACGGCCGACAGGTCCATGGGGAAGGCGTCGGGGCCGGGCAATTCCTCCAAGCGATTCGACATCTCGCGCAGGGCCTGCGCCCAGCGCGAGGTAGAGTCGGCCAACAACAGCACCTTCAGCCCCATCGAGCGGTAGTATTCGGCTATGGTCATGGCCGTATACACCGAGGCCTCGCGGGCCGCCACGGGCATATTGGAGGTGTTGGCGATGATGACGGTGCGCTCCATGAGCTTGCGCCCGGTCCAGGGGTCGTCGAGCTCCGGAAACTCCGTAAACAGGTCTACCACCTCGTTGGCGCGCTCGCCACAGGCGGCCACCACCACCACATCGGCCTGCGCCTGGCGCGAGATGGCCTGTAGCAGCACCGTCTTACCGCTGCCAAAGGGGCCGGGTACGAAGCCTGTGCCGCCCTCTGCCATGGGGTTGAGGGTGTCGATGGTGCGTATGCCGGTTTCCAGCAGTTGCGAGGGACGCGGCTTCTCGGTATAGGCGCGCACCGCCCGCTTTACGGGCCAGCGCTGGATCATGGTCACGGGCAGCATGCTGCCGTCGGGGGCTTCTAAGGTAGCGATGGCGTCGCCGGCGGCATACTCCCCGGCGGGAACCACCGAGCTCAGGGTGTAGACGCCTTCCAGCGCAAAGGGAACCATGATGCGGTGGGTGAGGCTGTTTTCAGTCACTTCGCCGAGCCAGTGGCCCGCCCGCACCCGCTCGCCGGGCTTGGCCGTCGGCCGGAAGGGCCAGCGCCGATTGGGGTCGACGGCCGCCGTATACTCGCCCCGTTGCAGAAAGACGCCCGTCATGGCGTCGAGGTCGTTCATGAGGCCGTCGTAGTTGCGCGACAGGATGCCGGGCCCCAAGGTGGCCTCCAGCAGCCGCCCCTGAAAGTAGACGGGCATGCCTACGCGCAGGCCGCGGGTGCTTTCAAACACTTGCACATAAGCCCGCCGACCATTCACGCGGATCACCTCGGCCAGCAACTGCTCGCTGCCGTTGTCGATGAGGCATACCTCGTTTTGGGCGACGGCGCCCTGAAACTCCACGATAACTAAGTTGGCAATGACGCCCGCAACGGCGCCGCTGCTAGGTTGGGTTGCTGTCATGGTTGCGCTTGCATTTGGGGTTGATCAATGAGGCGGCGCAGCACTTCTGCCCCCCGTTCGGGATGCAGCTTAGCCCAGCGCTCCAGCAGTTGCAGCCGCACGAGGTAGCCCATCAGCACGTCGGCGGTAAAATAGGAAAAAGCGTTGAGGGCCTCCGCATGGCGCCAGCGCAGCAGGTCGATGGCCCGCTCGCGCTCCAGCAGGTTGGGCAGGTCGTAGGCCTCCAGCAGCTCAGTCAGGAAGAAATAGTCGGCGCTCAGCCCAAAGTCGCGGGCCTGCGGCCGCAGGGTCAGTGCCTCGGCCAAGGCGGCCCCGTCTACCAACTTCGGGCCGGGGTCGAGCTGCCGCCATCGGGCGTTGAGGGCGGTGATGAGATTGCGCAGGTCGCGCTCGAAGGGCAGCCAGGCAGCCACAAAGCCGCCGGCGTCCGCGAAGCGATTGAACAAGTCGGCGCGCATCGGCAGGAAACGGTTCGGGAAATACAGCGC
>CAYOTJ010000328.1:0-5042 GCA_964406855.1 uncultured Saprospiraceae bacterium | reverse complement strand
CCCTAAAGCCGCCGTAGCTGTCGATGAGCTCTACGATGGTCATGGCGGCCAGCAGGAAAAACAAGATGCTGGCGATGTCGCTGAGGTGATGCGCCATGTGATCCTGGAGGTGATGCACCTCGGCGCCGGGGGTGTTGAGCGCCAGCACCGACCAGCATAGCGCTCCGATGAGGAGGGCTGGGGCTGTCTTGTCGATGCCAAGAGGATGCTCAAGCGCAATGGCTAAGTACCCCAAAATAAAAATGACGAGTATGAGCGTAGTCATAACTAATAAATTTGGCGAAATGTACGCTCAATTCCAATAGGTTGGGCCGGCAGAGGGGTAAAAAAAAATGCGTATCAATAGGGGTGGGCTTTAGCCGTTTTTCCAGCCCTTTTTCTCCTGCTCTACATGCGTTACGCGTACCCGCAGACCGTATTTTTCGGCGAGGTGGCGAGCCAGGGCGTCGGCGGCGAAGACCGACCTGTGTTGGCCGCCGGTGCAGCCGAAGTTGATGGCCAGATGGGTGAAACTGCGCTCGATGTAGTCTTCCACAGCCCGATCTACAATGCGGTAAACGTCATTGAGGAAGTCATCCATCCGACTGTGGTGCCTCAGGAAGTTGATGACGGCTTCGTCGCGGCCGGTGAGTTTTTTGTAGGGCTCATAGCGGCCGGGATTGTGCACAAAGCGGCAGTCGAAAACGAAGCCGCCGCCATTGCCGGAGGGGTCTTCGGGAATGCCTGCCTTGTAGCTGAAACTGCTGACGCTGACGCTGAGGAGGCTGGAGCTGGCTTTGATTTTATCGAAGGGCTCGAAACGCTTGGAGGCAACCACCTGATTGATGGCCTGGTGTAGTTCGGGCAGGTGGATGGGAACCTTCTGCTGGTCGAGCAGCCACTTTAGGTTGCGGATGGCATAGGGAATGCTTTGGAGGAAGTGTTCTTTGCGTTCGTACAGGCCGCGGAAGCCATACGCGCCCAGCACCTGTACCGACCGGATGAGTACAAAACCGTAATACTGGGCTGTGAAAGCGTCGCGTTGTATGGGCGTGAGCGTCGAGGCGGCGTCGATGTAGTGGTTGAGCAGTTCGAGGCGAATGTCTTCGGGGATATTGGCTTTAGCCTGGTAGAGCAGGCTGGCGAGGTCGTATTGCAGGGCGCCGCGCCGCCCGCCCTGATAATCGATGAAGAAGGGCTCGCCGGCCCGTATCATGATGTTGCGGGTTTGAAAGTCGCGGAACATGAAAAAATGGGAGGGCGCCTCCAGTAGAAAATCGGCCAGCCGGTTGAAGTCGTCTTCCAAGGCTTGCTCGTCGAAGATGGCGCCGGCAAGGCGCAGGAAGTAGTATTTGAAGTAGTTGCAGTCCCACTGCATCGACTGGCGGTCGAAGTCGGCGCGGGGGTAGCAGAGGCTGTAGTCAAGACCTTCGCTTCCCTGAATCTGGAGTCGGGCCAGTTGTTCGACGGTCTTTTTGTAGATGCGCACGAGGTAGTCGGGGAAGTAGTCGTCTTTTTGCAGCAAGTAACTGTAGAGGGTGGTAAAGCCCAGGTCTTCCTGAAGGTAGATGTGCTGATCGAGGTCTTCTGCGTATATCTCGGGCACGGGCAGCCCCTTGGCGTGGAAGTGGCGGGAGAATTTTACGAAGGCGTCATTTTCGCGCTTATCGGGGTTGAAGGCGCCTATGGCGGTATGCCGCGGGCCCTGAAGGCGGTAATATATGCGGGCGGAGCCTGACGGCGCCAGGGGTAGTACCAGCGTGGGCGGCTCGCCGGCCCAGTCTTCAAACAATTGCTGGAGGCGTTGCTCTACGGTGAGATTGGCCATGGATGGTGGTTGATTGCTTTTGGCCGGGCAAAGGTAGGGAATTTATGCCGGGTTGAAAAGGGAGGTTATAGCTCAGGCGGGTAGGGATAGGGCGTTTGAGGTGCATATATTGATAGTTTTCCAAGCTAAGATTTATGAACCTTGGCTTGGAAAACTATAGCTACTACTCAATGCAGCGCGCGTGAAGAATCTTGAAATACCCACGAAAACGTCTTAATTTTGTAGCAAATTAATTCCTGATGAGTGACAGGCGGCCATTAGTGAGTTTTGATTGGGCGATAAAAAGGTTGCTGCGCCAAAAGGCCAACTATGAGATATTAGAGGGTTTCCTAACGGTATTGCTGCGCCGGCAGATAACCATCATTAATATTCCTGAATCTCAGGGCAATAAAAAAAACAATCGTCTGCCAGAGCATTTTAGCGCTCCGGGGTTGGAGAAAGCGGAAAAAATCCTCAATTACTACAATATGGACGCAGAAGCAAAAGCCATGTACGATGCGCACATCAAAGAGCGGCGCATCTCCAACGATCTGCTGGAAACTGCCAAGATGGAAGGTCGTGAAGAAGGCCGTGAAGAAGGCCGTGAAGAAGGCCGTGAAGAAGGTCGTGAGACAAAAACCATTTCAGTAGTCGTTAATGCCCACACTCAAGGTATTCCCATCTCTTCCATTGCCCTCATCGTCGCTATTTCCGAGGAAGAAGTACTACGTATCCTGCGGGAGCAGGGGCTGGCGGAGTAGAGATAGTTCTCCAAGCCAGGGTTCTTAGACCTTGGCTTGGAGAATGATGAGCGATTTACAACTTTAGGAATCTGCCTGTCCAGTAGCGTCCCTGTATATCTTGTGCCATAAGCATATAGATACCCTGAGGGAGTGTGGCAACGTCAAAACAGTGCGAAGCGCCATTGGGGAAAGGCGCTGAATTTTCTTGGATAATGGTGCGGCCATGCATATCTGCCATGCGCCATGTCATCCAGATATTTGGGGTTTCGCCATCGGCCAGTAGACAGACCTGCTTGTCGGCCGGTGAGGGGAATAGCGTAAATTGCTTCGTTGACGGTGTTTGGGATACAGTTGTGGGGTTGGCGGCTGTGGTCATTTTCAACAAGAAGCCATCTCTTATACCACCTTGATAGTTATTTTGGAATCCATTGAAGCTGACGTTGGTATTGGAGTTGGTACGGCCAGCCAGGTATATATGCTCCCCGGAAGGATCAAGTGTAATATCATTGCCAAGATCGCCTCCGATACTGCCGTAGTATGACAACCATTCCAAATTGCCACTGGGGCCAATCTTTCCGATGTAAGCATCTTCTGATCCCCCGCCATAAATATTTTGATAGCCATTTTGGGCAAAGTTTTGAAAAGAGGTGGTTGAGCCGGCTATGAATACCTGCCCAGCGTTATCGGTAGCAAGCCCCCGATTAGTTTCTATGCCTCCAGCTCCAAGATAAGTGGCCCAGATACGCTGGCCACTGGTATCAAATTTTACTAGAAAAGCATCTGCCAGGTTGCCGCCATATTGCATTTGGGCGCCATTAAAAGCGATGTCGGTTGGAGAAGCGGTGGAGCCGGCTGCATACAGTGTTCCTTCAGGCCCAATAGACAGGGTGTGAAATTGGTCCAGTTGTAGCCCGCCGTAATACATGCCCCAACGATGAACGCCCTGGCTGTCGAAGCTAACTAAAAAAGCATCGCCTTCTGCCTGGTATTGCGTCTGCCAGTTACCTGAAGTAGCAATCTGGTTTGATGATCGGGTATAACCGGCCATATAAACATTACTATGTGCGTCTGTCGTGAGCGCATAGCCAATATCTTCAGCGCCGCCGCCAAAGTAGGTGCTCCACAACCGCTGGCCAGCCGATGAAAACTTTGCCAGGAAAGCGTCGCCATTACCGGCATTTTGCACCTGATGCGCTGGGCCTTCTACAATACCCGTTGTAGAGGCTGTCCGTCCGGCTATATAAATACTGTTTTGGGCATCAACAGTTATGGCATAACCGATGTCCTGAAAAAAACCTCCATAATATGTGCCCCATATCCTTTGTCCCTGTGGCGAGAACTTCGCTAAAAGCGCATCACCATTTCCGCCATTATTCGATTGGTGTCCATTTTGGTGTATGTTGTTGATAGATAGTGTGTTGCCAGTCAAAAGAACGTTGCCCTGATGATCTACGGCTAAGCGAGGCGATTCTTCCTGGCTATTGCCGCCAAAATAATTGCACCAGATGCGATTGCCGGCAGCATCAAACTTGACGAGATAGAAGTCAATTACTCCCCCCGAATAGGTTTGTGTAAGCGCTAAGTGTGAAAGCTGCATCATAGAACTGGAAATGCCTGCCATATATACATTGCCTGCCGCATCGGTTACTACAGCCTCAGCGCTATCGCTGTCGGTACTTCCATAGTAAGTTGCCCAGCTTATTTCGGGGTCAATCCGGAGGGGGAGTTTGGGGTCATAATTATCCAGCCAAAGCGATACCGAATTACCTGAAACGATAAACTTACTTGCTATAATTTGTTCCTGTTGGTAGGATACAGGAGCTTTTTCATAAAAGACGCCTTGTAAAGTATTGATGTTTAATGAGCCATCGGCATTAACTTTTAAACTCGTCGCTCCGGGATATTGCCATTTGATTCGACTGGGGTCACCTCCAGGGCGTACTATAAATTCATGCTTGTATCCACCTTTCTGTGCAGACAACACCCAATCTACCCCGGGGTAGACCTCTTTGGCAGTCAGTTGCCTGAACGCGCGCATAGTGACTGGGTCGCTGCCATTATACGCAAGATTAGAGTAGTAAAACATTTGTTCAGGGAGTTGATCCGATCCTTCCCACTTGCAGATTTTACTATTAACCAGAACCAGATCGAGGCATTCTGCCGACGATGATGAAGCCTCTCCCGAAAAGTAGTGGGTTATTCCGGTTGGGCTCGCAAGAACCCAGCCATGCGCAGCCTGTTGGTAAAAGGCTACATCGCTGCGCATTTGCCCCGTATTTTCTATGAAGCCCTCAGGATGAAGCGCTCTTGGATGTTGTTGTTGTGGCGGCTGTGCACAGATGGGATAAAAAACTCCCTGCCCCATTAAGAGACAGAATAGACTTGTAATGGAGAAATTTAGTTTCATAGCAGAAAATTTAATTTTCTGCAATGTAGGCTAATAACGCTTTAATAATTGTAATTTTTTTGGCCAAAAATCAGTATGCTGAGCAGGGTGTAAAGGAATATGGCCC
>CAYOTJ010000327.1:0-5046 GCA_964406855.1 uncultured Saprospiraceae bacterium | reverse complement strand
GCGGTATGGGCATACGGCCTGGCGGCCCCTAAAAGGACGCCGGGTCGTATGCCCATAGTAGCGGAACACCCGGCGCCGCGCAATCTGCTATAAGAAGCGGCTGCTATGCGGCGGGGCCCATAAAAAATCAAAGTCGCCAATAGAGGAAATCGGGCGTAGGGGCGGATGGTTTGGCATACAGCCCTTTTAAGTCCATGAGAACAAAGGGCATGCGGGTGAAGGCGTCGAAGTGCGGCGGGGGCAGTTTGCGATAAGCGTCGTGGCCTACGGCAACGATGACGGCATCGTAATCATCGTCAGGGCTGGATTTGAGTTCCAGTCCATACTCGTGCAGCACCTCGTGGGCGTGAGCGCGGGGGTCGCAAATGTGCACCGTCATGAGGTACTCGGTTAATTCCCGGACGAGGTCTACTACTTTGGAGTTGCGTATGTCGGATACGTTTTCTTTAAAAGTAATGCCCATGACCAATACTTTGGCGCTTTTGAGGCTTTTTTCCTGCTGGGTGAGCATCTGAATGAGTCGTTTGGCGATGAAGGCGGGCATCTGGTCGTTGACGCGGCGGCCGCTCAGGATCACCTGTGGGTCGTAGCCGGCCTGGCGGCTTTTGTGGAGGAGGTAGTAGGGGTCTACGCTGATGCAGTGGCCGCCTACCAAGCCGGGCATAAAGGGGAGGAAATTCCACTTGGTTGCGGCAGTAGCCAGCACCTCCTGGGTGTCGATGCCCAGATGATCGAACATGACGGACAGCTCGTTGACGAAGCTGATGTTGAGGTCGCGCTGGGTGTTTTCCACTACCTTGGCGGCTTCGGCCACTCTGATGGAGGGGGCTCGGAAGATGCCTGCTTTTACTACCTTGCCGTATACGGCGGCTACTACGTCCAAGCTTTCATCATCTAAGGCGCTTACCACCTTCACCACCTGGTCTACGGTGCGCTGTTTGTCGCCGGGGTTGATGCGCTCGGGCGAGTAAGCCAAGTGGATTTGCTGCGCGTTCAGGCCTGAAGCTTTCAGCAATACCGGCAGGCAGTCTTCCTCTGTGCAGCCGGGGTAGACGGTGCTTTCGTACACCACAAAGTCGCCCGGCTTGAGGGCTGCCCCTACTGCCTGTGAAGCGCTCAGCAGCGGCTCCAGATCGGGCGCCCAATGCTCATTGACGGGCGTGGGCGCCGCGATGATGTGAAAATGCGCCTGCCGCAAATCCGCCGGGTTGGCGGTAAAGCGGATGTCTTTATTGGAGAGGATATCGCCCTTGAGTTCGTCGGAGGGGTCTATTCCCTGCCGGATGAGCGCTATGCGGTCGGGGCGGCGGTCGTAGCCAATAACCCTGAAATGCTCCGACAGGGCTAAGGCCAAGGGCAGCCCAACGTATCCCAGGCCCGTTACGGAAATGGTCTTCTCTTTGGATAGCAGTGCCTCAATCATCTGTGTTTGTTCATTGGGATGGGTAGCGTGAAATCGTATGACGCGGCGTCTTAGCCGTTGGTCACTTCTATCAGATATTCTGCTACTCTGGTTTTGATGGCGCCAATGGGTTCCAGGGTCAGACCTTCGGCTTGGGCCTGCGCCAGGAAGTCGTCGGCATGAGCGGGGTCTACGGCTACCAGCAGCCCGCCGCTGGTTTGGGGGTCGCAGCAGATGGTGCGCCGGCGCTCATCCAAGGGCGCCACTTTGTGGCCATAGCTGTCCCAGTTGCGGTTGGCGCCGCCGGGTACGCACTTTTCATCTATGTAGTGGTGTATGGCGGCTTCGTCGAGCAGCGGCAGCCTGTTGAAATACACTTCGGCGGCGGCGTCGCTGGCTTCGCACATCTCCGCCAAGTGGCCCAGCAGGCCAAAGCCGGTGACATCGGTCATGGCGCGCACATAAGGCAGGGCGCCGAAGCGCATACCGGCCCGATTGAGTTTCGTCATGCTGTTGCGGGCCAGCATAGCGTGCTCGGGTTGTAGTTTGCCTTTTTTTTGAGCCGTGGCGAGTATGCCCACGCCCAGCGGCTTGGTGAGGAAGAGCAGGTCGCCGGGCCGGGCGCCGCCATTGCGCTTGAGGTGCTCTATGGGCAGCCTGCCCGTAACGGCCAGTCCGAAAATGGGCTCAGGGCTGTCTATGCTGTGGCCGCCGGCTAAGGGTATGCCCGCTTCGGCGCAGGCGGCGCGGGCGCCTTCCACTACCTCGTTGGCTACCTCGGGCGGCAGCACATTTACCGGCCAGCCCAGTATGGCAATGGCCAATAGCGGCCGGCCGCCCATGGCGTAAACGTCGCTGATGGCATTCACGGAGGCAATGCGCCCAAAGTCGTGCGCATCGTCTACAATGGGCATAAAAAAGTCGGTGGTGCTGATGAGGGCCGTGCCGTCGCCCAGCTCAAAAACGGCCGCGTCGTCGCGCTCTTCATTGCCCACCAGCAGGGCCGGAAAATGTTGCTTCTCCTGCTGATGTATCAGTATGGTATCTAATACTTTGGGCGAAATTTTACATCCGCAGCCGGCGCCGTGGCTGTATTGGGTGAGGGCAAAGCCCTTTGCTGTTGATTCCATTGGTCTGTAATAAGCTGTTTTCGCTGCTAAAAGTAAACCGTTGATTGCATTTGGCCACAGAATTTGGTCATTTTTAATGAATGATCTACTTTTATCCGCTAAACAAAATCCTTGTCTATGCGTCTTCCATTTTTTATAACCGCCTTGGCGGCAATGAGTTTAACTACCGCCTGCCAACAAAAAGGCGACTCTTCAGCAACCGATACCACTTATCCGAAAATGAAAGTAACTTACCCCGATACCAAAAAAGTCGACCATAGCGACGACTATCATGGTACGCTTGTAGGCGATCCTTATCGCTGGCTCGAAAACGATACCGCTCAGGACGTTGCCGCCTGGGTACAGTCCCAGAATAAGGCTACCTTCGGCTACCTCGATCAGATACCCTTCCGCAAGAATATTCAGGATCGCATCACCGAGCTCATCAACTACCCGCGCTATTCCTGCCCCATGCGCGCCGGAGAGTACTACTTCTTCTACAAAAACGACGGCCTCCAAAACCAACCCGTCATCTATGTACAAAAGGGCCTGACCGGCAAACCGGAAGTATTCATCGACCCCAATACCCTCTCCAAAGAAGGCACTACGGCCATCTCCCTCATCGGGTTCTCCAACGACGATAAATACGCCGCCTATTCCCGCTCCGATGCCGGCAGCGACTGGCAGGAAATCCGCATCATGGAAATAGCTACCAAGCGAGAGCTGCCCGACCGCCTCAAATGGGTCAAATTCAGCGGCGCTTCCTGGCAGGGCAACGGCTTCTACTACAGCCGCTACCCCGAGCCCGCCAAAGGCGCCGAGCTCTCCGGAAACAATCAATACCACACGGTATACTATCACCGCGTCGGCGACGACCAGTCGAAAGATCAGCTCATCTACCGCGACGACAAAAACCCCAATATGTACCACAGCGCAGGCGTCACCGAAGACGAGCGCTACCTCATCCTCTACGCCCAGCCGGGCACCGACGGCTTTGCCACCTACTACAAAGACCTTCAGAAAGGCGGCGACTTCGTCGAGCTCTTCAAAGGCTTTTCCAACAAAAGTAGCGTAGTGCACAACATCGGCGACCGCATGTTGGTACTCACCGACATCGACGCGCCCAAGTATCGCCTCGTGGAAGTAGACCTCAAAAATCCCGCTAAAGCCAACTGGAAAACCGTCATCGCCCAGTCCGATGACCTCCTTCAGGGCGTATCCACCGGCGGCGGCTACCTCTACGCCAACTACCTCAAAAATGCCACCGATCGCTACTTTCGCTACAATTACGACGGCTCCGGCAAGCAGGAAATCCAGCTCCCCGGCCTCGGCTCGGCCGGCGGCTTCTCCGGCAAGGAAGACGAACAGACCCTCTTCTACACCTTCACTTCCTTCATCTATCCGGCTACCATCTTCAAGTACGACGTAAAAACCGGCAAATCAGAGCCTTTCTTTACCTCCGAACTCAAGTTCAATCCCCAGGATTACGTCGAGAAGCAGGTCTTCTACACCAGCAAAGATGGTACCAAGGTCAGCATGTTTGTCGTACACCGCAAGGGCCTTGAGCTCAACGGCGCCAACCCCACCTACCTGTACGGCTACGGCGGCTTCAACGTCAGCCTCACGCCCAGCTTCAGCGCTTCCCGCCTGGTATTGCTCGAAAATGGCGGCGTCTTTGCCATGCCCAACCTCCGCGGCGGCGGCGAATACGGCGAAGAATGGCATCAGGCAGGTATGTTGCTCAAAAAGCAAAACGTCTTCGACGACTTCATCTCCGCCGGCGAGTACCTCATCAAAGAGGGCTACACTAACAAAGAAAAACTCGCCATCGCCGGCGGTAGCAACGGCGGCCTCCTCGTAGGCGCCTGCATGACCCAGCGCCCCGACCTCTTCGCCGTGGCCTTCCCGGCCGTCGGCGTCATGGACATGCTCCGCTACCACAAATTTACCGTCGGCAAGGGCTGGATACCCGAGTACGGCTCCAGCGATGAACCCGAGCACTTCGCCAACCTCATCAAGTACTCGCCCCTCCACAACCTCAAGCCCGGCGTCAGCTATCCGGCTACCATGATCACCACCGCCGACCACGACGACCGCGTGGTGCCCGCCCACAGCTTCAAGTTCGCCGCCGAACTCCAGGCCAAACACCAGGGCGACAACCCCGTACTCATCCGCATCGAAACGAATGCAGGCCACGGCGCCGGCAAACCCGTCGGCAAAGTCATTGAAGAACAAACGGATATGTGGTCTTTCTTCTTCTACAACACCAACTCCCCCGTCAAATACCCCGTCAAGGGCTAAGCATTACAGATTCATATCCCTTACCACACGGCCTCGAAGCAGATTTATGCTTCGGGGCCGTGCTCGTTTTGTTGAAAGTGGTTGTAATTATTTGATTTTCATTGGTTTTTTACATTTTAATGTAGTATTCCGCATTGACCCCGGGGCCTCCCCCGCAGGGCATTCACCTCCGCAGGCAGCCTGCGCGGGGGCGCTACGCTGCGGGGCTCGCTCATCGCTCGGCCGGCGCCCTTT
>CAYOTJ010000326.1:0-5048 GCA_964406855.1 uncultured Saprospiraceae bacterium | reverse complement strand
CTATTGGAGCGCCTACTACCGATTGCGCTACCTGACGTTATTCGATTTTGAAAAACAAACCAAAATATTTTACGAATGATACAACTGACGCATATTCAAAAGGTGTACCGCACCGACACGGTAGAGACCTTAGCCCTCAACGACATCAGCCTGCAAGTGGCCAAGGGCGAATTTCTGAGTATTATGGGCCCATCTGGCTGCGGCAAGAGCACCCTGCTCAATATCATGGGTTTGCTGGATTTGCCCACGGGCGGTCAGCTACAAATCGACGGCCGGCAGTTGAACAACTGGTCGGATCAGGAGCTGTCAAAATTCCGCAACCAGAAGATTGGCTTCATCTTCCAAAGCTACCACCTGATCAACGACCTGCCGGTGTTGGACAACGTAGAACTGCCGCTCTTGTACCGCAACGTATCGGCAGGCGAGCGCCGCCGCTTAGCCACAGAAGCCTTGGAGAAGGTAGGGCTCTCGAACCGCATGAAGCACTATCCTTCCCAACTCTCGGGCGGCCAAAAACAG
This sequence comes from uncultured Saprospiraceae bacterium, assembly GCA_964406855.1. Lineage (GTDB taxonomy): Bacteria > Bacteroidota > Bacteroidia > Chitinophagales > Saprospiraceae > JAUMBM01. The sequence goes on along the minus strand of CAYOTJ010000326.1, from coordinate 4,529 downwards.
CGCGTAGCCATAGCGCGGGCCATTGTAGGGCGCCCCGACCTGATTTTAGCCGACGAGCCCACGGGCAATCTCGACTCGGCTATGGGCAACGAGATTATGGAAATCTTGGAGCAACTCAACCAGCAGGACAAAACCACCATTGTGATGGTGACCCACGATGAAGGTATGGCCAAGCGCACCCATCGGTTGACCCGGTTGTTCGACGGCTCGTTGGTATCGTCAAATGACTTGTACCACAACTAAGCCCCCTCTGTTTTCACCCGATTATAGTTTGCGCTGGCAGGTTTTGTGCATAGACCGCTGGTTTATGCGAGCCTCCGTGCACAAAGCCTGCCGACGCGCGGTATAAAAGTAGCGCCATGTTCAGAAACTATTTAAAAATAACGCTGGCGGTGATGAAGCGCCGCAAGTTCTACACGTTCATCAGCCTGTTTGGCATCAGCGTAACGCTGGCCATACTGGTAGTGCTTACGGCCTTTTACGAGCATGTATTTTCGAGCGAATACCCCGAGGTAAACCGGGATCGCTCGTTGTACACCAGCATGCTTGAAGAGGAAGACACGGTACAACATTCCATGCGCCGGGGGCCAATGAGCCTGAATTTCATCAACCAATTCATCAAGACGCTGGAAACCCCCGAGAAAGTAGCTGTTGCTTCTACGCCCAGCACCATCAATACCTATGGCAACGGCAAGCGACTGAAGGTGTATTATAAGTTTACGGATCCCGTTTTCTGGGAGGTCACTTCCTTTGATTTTATCGAAGGCAAGCCCTACACCCAGCAAGACATCGACAACAACGAGCAGGTAGTGGTTATCGACCACCAAACTCGCGACGACTACTTTGGCAAGGGCGTTTCGGCCATAGGCAAAAAGTTTGACATCAATGGGCAGCTCCTGACCGTCGTTGGCGTAGTGCGCGGCTGCCCCATCACCCGGGTGTTGGTATCGGCCAATGTTTACATGCCTTATCATCTGCACAAACGGGATCCGGGCAACCTCTCCTACAACGACATTTTCATCGCTATTGTGCTGGGCAAAGACAAAGCTGCGCTGCCGGCCATCCAGGCGGAATATGCCGAGGCGGTTAAACGGATTCCGGTGCAACCCGTGGGCGATTTCAAACCCAACCGACTCAATTCGCGCATGAGTCCCTATTTTGAAGCGATGGTAGAAGACACTTTTTTTAACGACAACCAGGGCCAGATGCGCACGCGGTTTTACTTGTTTGCAACGCTATTTGCGCTGCTGTTTATGTCGCTGCCGGCCGTCAACCTCGTAAACATCAACATCAGCCGAATGCTGGAGCGCTCTTCGGAGATTGGCGTGCGAAAAGCCTTCGGGGCCTCTTCCCGAACGCTGGTACACCAATTTGTAATTGAAAACGTACTGCTGACCCTCATCGGCGGGGCGCTGGCGCTGGCGCTGTCAGGGGCTTTCATTTTCTGGTTCAATCGCAGCGGGCTTATTCCTCATGCAGATTTAGCCATCAACTGGACGGTGGTGGCCATGGCCGTAGTGCTGAGTCTGATATTTGGTCTGATGTCGGGGGTAGCGCCCGCCTGGCGGATGTCGCGGCTGCCCGTAGTGGAAGCCCTGAAAGGTTAAACCTTAAAAAAAAGCAAAGTCATGTTCAACCATATTCTCAAGCTCATCTGGAAGAAGCGCAAAAGCAATGCGCTGATGATGCTGGAAATCTTCTTTTCTTTCCTCATTTTATTTGCCGTATGGAGCCTGACGGTATACACCTGGCGCAACTACGCACAACCCAAGGGTCTGAACAGCGAGCGGGTATGGGTGATGTACCTCAACTTCAACGCCGATGAAGACAGCCTGCGCAACCAGGCGCGGGAGCTGACCCAACAGGAAATGGCCCGCTTTAAGGAGATCGAGTCATTTGCCTTTGTGTCCAGCAATGCGCCTTACTCTTTCAGCACCATGAACAGCTCCTTTGAGGTCAATGGCAAATCGCATCTCACCGACATCATCGCGGCGGGCGACAACTATGACGCCACCCTGGGCATCGAATTGAAGGCAGGCCGTTGGTTTGAGATGAGCGACACCATAGGCAAAAACCAGCCGGTGGTCATCAACCGGGTTTTGGCAGAAAATATGTTTGGCCGGGAAGACCCCATCGGCAAGACCATTGGCTCCGACGATAATCAGCGGGTAGTGGTAGGCGTTGTCGATTACTTTAGGCATAAATCCTCTTTCCAACCCGATGAAAATGTGCTCTTCCAGCCCATGAGCAAATGGGAAACCGATGTATTGCTACGGGTAGCGCCCGGCGCAGGCGCCGCCTTTGAAGCCCGGCTGACGGAGGCCATGCACCGCCTCGGCAAGGACTGGAACATCGAAGTGCAGCACATCGACGATATGCGGGCCACCCAGGACAAATTTATACTTGTGCCCATTTTGATCTTGTTCATCGTTTGCGGCTTCTTAGTGTTCAACGTAGCGCTGGGGTTATTTGGGGTGCTGTTTCAGAACATCAACCGCCGCAAGGGCGAAATAGGATTGAGGCGGGCCATTGGGGCCACACAAAAGCAGGTTATGCAATATTTCATTGGCGAAACCCTGGTCATTGCCGGTTTTGGCCTGGCGTTGGGCGTCTTCTTCGCTGTGCAGATTCCGCTGCTCAATGTCTTTGATGTGGAAACCAGCACTTATCTTTGGGCTATTGTGCTGGCCATAGCCTCTATTGTCGTGATAGCGGTAGTTTGCGCTTTATACCCAAGCCGGCAGGCAGCAGTCATCTTACCTGCCGTCGCGCTGCATGAAGAATAAGTCAAGTCGTTATGATTCTGATTATTGACGATGACATTGCCGTACGCACTTCCCTCAATCTGGTATTGAGGAAAGCCGGTTTTGAGGCTTCAGCGGTGGGCTCCCCCGCTGAAGCCCTCGCCTTTTTGGAAACGCAGCGCCCCGAGCTGGTCGTCCTCGATATGAATTTTTCCAACGACACCTCCGGCTCCGACGGCCTGAGGCTGCTGGAGCAGGCCCGCCGGCTGCATACCGACCTGCCCGTTATCCTGATCACGGGCTGGGCCACCATCGACCTGGCCGTAAAGGGTATGAAACTCGGCGCTTCTGACTTCATCAACAAACCCTGGAAAAACAGCCATTTGCTCGATGCCATACGCACCGCCCTGCAACTGGCGCCCGCCGAAGCGCCCGCCGCCGGCCTCGTGCCCGAGCGAAAACGCCTCGATCAGCAGTTCGACTTCAGCGGCATCATCGGGCAAAATGAAGCCTTGCTGCGCATACTCGAAACCGTAGGCCGGGTGGCCCCTACCGATGCATCCGTGCTCATCACGGGCGAGAGCGGCACCGGCAAAGAGCTCATAGCCGAAGCCATCCACCAAAACAGCCCCCGCAATCGGAAGTCCTTTGTAAAGGTGAACCTCGGCGGCATCTCCACTACCCTCTTCGAGTCGGAGATGTTCGGCCATGTGCGCGGCGCCTTCACCGACGCGCGCGCCGACCGCACGGGGCGCTTTGAGCTGGCCAACAAAGGCAGCATCTTCTTAGATGAAATCGGCGACTTCGACCTTGCCAATCAGGTCAAGTTGCTGCGGGTGCTCCAAGACCGCACCTACGAAATATTGGGCAGCAGCCGCACCCGCCAGGTCGATGTAAGGGTCATTTGCGCCACCAACCGCAACTTAGAAGACATGGTCGCCAAAGGCGCCTTCCGCGAAGACCTGTTCTATCGCATCAACCTCATCACCCTGCGGCTGCCCAGCCTGCGCGAACGCCCCGACGACATCCCGCTTTTGGTCAATCACTTCCTCAGCAACCTCAGCGAACTGTACGGCCGCCAACTGCGCCTTGAGCCCGCCGCCGCCCGCTGGCTCAGGCAACTCCCCCTGCCCGGCAACATCCGGCAGCTCAAAAACTTAGTAGAAAGAACCGTACTCATCAGCACGGCCGATCTGCTCACCGCAGAGGCCTTCCAGCAGCAATACCAGCCTGCGGCAGGCCGCAAATCGGAAACCGACCTGCCCGCCGTAGGCGCCATGACCTTGGAGGAAATGGAGATACAAATGATACAGCGGGCCATGGCTTTCCACAAAGGCAAAGTAGCCCGGGTGGCCCGCTCCCTGGGCCTCACCCGCAGCGCGCTGTACCGAAGGCTCGAAAAATACAACATCCCCTATACCGACGATGAAGCATAAATACCCAATCCTGACTATGGCCATGAGCCTGCGCAACAAATTCATCCTCTTCATCATCGTCATCCACTCGGTGGCCGTGGCCCTGTCGTTTTTTGTCTTCCGCGAAAACAAACTGCTCTTTCTGGCCGCCGAATTTTTCGTGCTCATTTCTTTGGCCATCTGCTGGTCGCTCTACCGGGAGCCCATTCAGCCCATGCGGCTGATGTTGCGCGGCATTGACGCCATCCGCGATCAGGCGGGCGTTGGTGAACTGGATCATGGGGCCCTCAGCGCCGGGGTTTGCGTTTGCCGATCCGGGCATCGGTGATGGTGGCGATGGTGGCGGCGGCATCGGCCTGATACTTGATCA
>CAYOTJ010000325.1:0-5057 GCA_964406855.1 uncultured Saprospiraceae bacterium | reverse complement strand
CATAGATGGATCGGTTTAATGTTGTTGGTTGAATGACGATTTTTAAATTAAATTTGGCCGGGCGCCGCTAAGTGCGCGATCTTGTGCGCAATTTTATGGTCGGCGCCGGCGGTTTTGCGCGCAAATTGCGGTCTTAACCATAGCCTTGTACACGCAACCTGCCGCCGCGCAGTATATCTTTGCGACGCAAATATAGTCGTTTTGTTACTCCCGGCGGTCTATTGTTAACGCTGTTTTAACCGTCGGGCAGAAAACAAATGGGCGCAAACCAACGAAACAACCACCAATGAGACGCATCCAACAAGTACAACAATCACTATTTGCCGCTTTGCTGCTGCTGGCGCTATGCCCCCTGGCCCTCCGGGCCCAGCAGGGAGAGGGAGAGGGCAAAAGCAGCGGCGGCCGCATCTCCGGCAACCTCGAAACCAACGGCAGCTTCTTCATGCGCGACTCGCTCATCGGCGCCGCCAATACCCCCCAATACGACCGCCAGCTCTACGGCGCCAACGCCTGGCTCAACCTCACTTACAGCAACTGGGGCTTCGACTTTGGCCTTCGCTTCGACGTCTTCAACAACTCCAACCTCCTCAATCCCACCGGCTCTTATACCGATCAGGGCATTGGCATGTGGTATGCCCGCCGAAAAATCAATAAGCTCGACATCTGGGCCGGCTACATCTACGACCAGATCGGTAGCGGAGCCATCTTCCGGGCTTTTGAAGAGCGCCCCCTCCTCATCGACAACGCCCTGGTAGGCTTGCGCCTGCGCTACGAGCTCAGCCCCAACTGGAATGTGCGCGCCTTCACCGGCCGCCAGAAGCAGCAGTTCGACTCCTACGACTCCGTCATCAAAGGCTTGGCCATCGAGGGCTTTATCAGCGGCGACTCTACCAGCAACTGGAGCTTGGCCCCCGGCTTTGGCGTCGTCAACCGCACCCTCGACGACGCCACCATGAACAACCTCGTAGCTACCCTCAACACTTACCCCAAGGAGGATCTTTTTGTGCCCAAGTACAACGGCTACGCTTTTTCGCTCTTCAATACCCTCACCATGGGGTCTTTTAGCTGGTACCTCGAAGGCGCCTATAAAACCGAAGAAGCCATGAACAACCCGCTGGGCGTCATCGTGCGCGACGGCGTGAGCACCGTAGGCGATAAGTTTTTCAGCAAGCCAGGCACCCAGTTGTACTCCAGCGTCAGCTTTGCCGGCGGCGGATGGGGCGTGACCCTCGAAGGCAAAAGAACTGAAAATTTCAGCTTCCGCACCCGGCCCCAATCGCAGCTCAACCGCGGCCTCATCAACTTCCTGCCGCCCATGACCCGCGTCAATACCTACCGCCTCACCGCCCGCTACAATGCCGCTACCCAGGAGCTCGGCGAGCTCTCCTTCCAGGCCGATGTGCGCTACTCGCCCAACCGAAAGTGGAGCTTCAACGTCAACTACTCCTATATCGACGACCTCAACAACGTCAAGCTCTATCGCGAACTCTTCACCGAGATCAGCTATAAATACCAGCGCAAGTGGACCCTCGCCGGCGGCCTCCAGATTCAAAACTACAACCAGGAGCGCTACGAATTTAAGCCAGAGGTACCCATCGTGGAAACCTTCATTCCTTACGTCGACTTCCTCTACAAAATCGACCGCAAAAAATCAGTCCGCTTCGAAGCCCAGTACATGCTCACCGGCGACGATGAAAAGGCCGGCGCCCGCCAGGATTATGGCGACTGGCTTTTCGGCCTCGTAGAGGTCAACCTGGCCCCACACTGGACCTTCTCGGCTGCCGATATGTACAATGCTACGCCGGGTAAAAACTCACCCTCCGATGAAGGGGGCGAAAAACTTTCTCTGCACTATCCCCGCTTTGATGTGTTTTATACTACGGGCCCCAACCGCTTTTCGCTCAGCTACATCAAGCAGGTCGAAGGCGTAGTATGCACCGGCGGTATCTGCCGCCTTGAGCCGGCCTTCAGCGGGGTGCGCATGACCGTTAACTCTACTTTTTAAAAGCGTCATAAAACAGTTGAACCATGAAAAACCGCATACTATACCTCCTGCTGGCAGCCCTGCCTTTCTTTATGGGCGCCTGCGAAGAAATCCCTCCCGTGCTCAACCCCGTTATGGGCGGCGGCGGCGGTACCGGCGGCGGCGACCTCGAAAACCAGCAGCGCCAGGTCATTATTGAAGAATTTACGGGCGTGCGCTGTGTCAACTGCCCTGCCGGCGCTCAGGCCATCAATACCTTGCGCAGCATCCACGGCGAACGGCTCATCCCTGTGTCCATTCACGCAGGCTTTTTTGCCCAGCCCTACTCCGAGAGCGCCGAAAACTACGCCAATGCCGAAGGCAACGCACTTCAGAGCTACCTCGGCGAGCCCATCGGCTACCCCACGGCCGTCGTAAATCGCCGGCAGTTCGATGGCGAATCTTCCCTGCAAGTGGGCCAGGGTACCTGGGCCGGCTATGTGGCGCAGGAGTTGGCCGCCCCGCCCCGCGTCAAGTTGGCCGTCGAGCATACCTACAACGAAGCCTCCCGCCAGGTGAGCGGCTCGCTGGCCTTCCACCCTCAGGAGAACATCACCGAGCCCGATGTGCGCTATACCATTCTGGTGGTGCAAGACAGCATAGCCGACTATCAGCTCACCCCCGACGGCGTCAACCCACTGTACATGCACCGCCACGTCTTTCGGGGCGCCGTCACCTCCACCTCAGGCACGCCCGTAGGCGAAGCCCTCAATGAAGGGCAGGTGGTCAACAAAACCTTCAGTTATACCCTGCCTGCTCATTGGCGGGCCGAAAAGTGCTACCTCGTACTGATGGCCCACCTCAGCGGCGATATTAAAGACGTACTCCAGGCCATCGAAACCAAAGTGATCGAATAGCGAGCCCGCCGCTTACCCGCCCTCAGGCGCCGCAGCCACAAACATTTGCCCCCTCGGGCAAGTATTGGCCGTATTTTTGTATCATTTTCCGGAAAATACCGTTCTTAGCATTCCAAGGAGTACTTCAACTGTCTTATGACCAACGCAATCATACAAAGCAGCGAAGCCTTCGTGCAGGCTTTGCTCACCGACAAACTGACCCCCGACCACCGCTACCACGACCTGGCGCATACCCTGGCCGTACGCGATGCATGCCGCTTGCTGTCTGACGCCGTCAAGCTCGATGACGATCAGCGCGAAACCCTCGAACTCGCCGCCCTCTTCCACGATACCGGCTTCACCGTCGTCTACGACGGCCATGAAGCGGAAAGCTGCCGATTGGCCGAGGAGTTCTTAGCCGCCCAGGGCTATCCCCTGCCGCGCATCGATGCCGTCGTCGACTGCATACAGGCCACCGTGCCCCCGCATACCCCTACCCACCGCCTCCAGGAAATCATCAAAGACGCCGACCTCAGCAATCTGGCCCGCACCGACTACCTCGCCCTCCTCGATAACCTCCGCTACGAGTGGGCCGTATTCCGCCAGGAAACCTACACCGACGCCGAGTGGTACCGCCTCAATCACCAGTTCCTCAAAAATCACGTCTACTTCACCGTAGCCGCCCGCGAGCGCTTCGACATCACCCGCAAGCAAAACCAGAGCTTCCTCAAGGAGATGGCCAAGAAGGCCGAAAAAAAAGCGCAACAGCCTGCCGACGGCGCCGCCGGCGCCATCGTCAACAGCCGCGGCGCCCAGATGATGTTCAAAACGGCCCTGCGCAACCACATCGACCTCAGCAACTTAGCCGACAATAAAGCCAACATGATGCTCAGCGTCAATGCCCTCATCATCACCATCGCCATGCCGCTGGGCATCAGTCAGGCGCCACAGCACGCCTACCTGCTGCCGCCGCTGTTGGTGTTGCTGGTATCTTGCCTCGGCTCCATGATCTTCGCTACCCTCGCCACCCGCCCTATGCGCATGCACGGCTACACCCGCCCCGAAGACATCGCCTCCGGCAACGCCAACCTCTTCTTCTTCGGCAACTTCTTCGACATGAGCTACAAGGAGTTCGACGCCGGCATGGATCAGGTGCTCCAGCGCGATATGAGCCTCGAAAATGCCATCAAGCGCGACCTCTACTTCCTCGGCCGCTCCCTCGGCCGCAAGTACCGCCTGTTGCGCATCTGCTACAACGTCTTCATGGTGGGGCTCATCATTGCCATCGTCGTCTTTGGCGTTAGCTTCCTCATCTACGGCCGCTGATTGGGTTTCTCCGGGGGCCGCCGTTTGATGATCCCCCGGAACAAGTCTAATATTTCGGGATGGAAAAATTCCCGGATATTGCCCTCCATAAAACCAATTCATCATGTCTGCCATTCAAGTCATTGCTTTCGACGCCGATGATACCCTGTGGGTCAACGAGCCCTACTTTCAGGAAGTGGAGCGTCGCTTCTGCGCCCTGCTCGAAGACTACCTGCCCCACCATAGCGTCTCCCAGGAGCTGTTTCGGATAGAGATGCAAAACCTGCCGCTATACGGATACGGCGTAAAAGCCTTTATGCTGTCGATGGTAGAGGCGGCGCTGCAAGTATCGGCAGGTACCGTCCCGCCGGCCGTCATCGGGCAGGTGCTGGCCTACGGCAAAGAAATGCTGGATAAACCCATAGCGCTCTTAGACGGGGTGGAAGCCGTACTGTCGGCCTTAGCGCCCCGCTATCGGTTGGTGGTAGCCACCAAAGGCGACCTGCTGGACCAGGAGCGCAAGCTCAAAAAATCGGGCTTAGAGGGCTATTTCCACCACATCGAGATCATGTCGGATAAAAAAGAAGCCGACTACCTCAAGCTCATCCGGCATCTCGACATCGAGCCCTCGGCATTTATGATGATCGGCAACTCCCTCAAGTCGGATGTGCTGCCCGTGCTCAACATCGGGGGGCACGGGGTGCATGTGCCCTACCACACCACCTGGGTACACGAAACCATTGAGGTGAACATCGCGCATCCGCTCTTCCGCCAAGCCGCCCACCTCTCAGCGGTACTGGATTGGGTGGAGTAAGCGGGGGTGAGGTTGAGGTTAAGGGTGAGGGTGAGGTTGAGGTTGAGCCTGACCAGGAGTTGGTTGGGCACCTCGCCGT
>CAYOTJ010000324.1:4160-5097 GCA_964406855.1 uncultured Saprospiraceae bacterium | reverse complement strand
GGGTAGGGGGTGGGGGTAGCTTCATGGCCGCAAACCAACGATCAAAACATTCAGCTTCGGCCCCTTCCATGCTCAGCCACACAAGGGCGTCAAAAGTATCGCTGAGGGATAGCGAACCGGTATCGCGGCGAATGAGCAATTGCCCCGATCGCAGATCGTGCATAAAGAGGGTGAAAGCTTCAGCTTCGCCTAAGGAAGCCCAACACTGTATGTGTTCGCGAGGGGCGGTCTGCCTGCACGTCCACGACCAGGAGTGCAGCCAGCCGGGGCCGCGCCGGATGCCGGGAATGTGTTCGTCGCCATAGTATTGCATCAGGGGGCGCGCTATTTTGCGCAAGGGCCGGATATGCTCTTGGACGCTGAACCATCGGCTTTCAGACCACGATTGGAACCCGTTGCAAAACAACTGATCGGTAGGCGCGTAGGCCAGGGGCAATCGGGCTTCAGCCAAGTTGAGTACAACCGGCCGGCGAGGCGTTACGCGCAGCCGCCAGATGCCGGCTTCATCTGACTGAAAGACGGCTACGAAGTCGCTTGTTTCCCGCCGTTCGCCCGGCTTGAACTCATACCCTCGCCCGTTGATGACCAAAAAAGCAGTTGTCGTCATGATCGCATAGTCCGTTGGTGGCGCTCCAGATTGAAGCAACGCCCCCGCTGTTGAGCGCGGTTTGCTACCTACAACAAAGCTAAAGGAAAACCCGGTATGATGAGCCTACTCCCGGAGAAAATCGAGCTCTTCCATGTCGTCTAACCGCACCATGACGCTCAACTCATGGGGGTGGCGGTCTTTTTGGCGATGCCGGGCCACATAGTCGACGTTTTCAATGACGTCGGAACGGATGAAGCCAAAACCGGAAGGCGTGGGCGAGTGGTCGCCAGTAGTGGCGGGGAGCGTGGCCAACGGCCGGTTGAGGTTCTCGATGAGGTGGCGGGAATA
>CAYOTJ010000324.1:0-4150 GCA_964406855.1 uncultured Saprospiraceae bacterium | reverse complement strand
GATCAGGAAGATCCAGTGCCACGAGAAATAGGTGGTGATGAAACCACCAATCGGTGGGCCCGTGAGCGGGCCGATGAGCGCCGGAATGGTCAGAAGAGCCATGGCGGAAACCAATTCGCTACGCTGCGTGGTGCGCAGAAGAACGAGACGCCCGACCGGCGTCATCATCGCCCCGCCCATGCCCTGCACGATGCGCGCCGCCATGATGCCGCCGGGCTGTAGCGCCCGATCGGGGATGCCCAGCGCCCGCTCTGTGATTATGGTCAGTGGCCTGGCGTGGTAAAGGAGCAGCGTTTCAAGCCTCGGATGCAGTCTGTCGACATAAGTTTTCAGATGATCTATGTCGGCAAAAAGCAATTCGATGGGCCGGGCTTCGCTTGGCTTGCCCAAACGACGAAGCCGCTCGATAGCCACGCGGTCTGTTGCGTTACAAGCTATACTCCACACCGTGTCGGTGGGAATGAGGAGGAGTCCCTCTGACTTTAAGGCCGATAAAGCGCCACTGAGGTCGTAATATTGCACCATTGAGTACGAGGGGTTAGTAGTTGTCACCATCATTTGCAACAAATTAAAACGTGATCGGTTACGCTCCCACAGAGCATAAACCGGTTAAAAGCATGTCCTTTTGTAACTTGTCTTGCGAACCTTCCGTTTTTGCCCTTTTATTTACCGGAACTTTACCTAATTTTCCCACCATCGAAAAGCGATGGCGTCCGGTGTCCAGAACCTGGGCGAAACCCAACCCTATTGGTTCCGAAAGTTTCGTCTTTGGGATGAGATAACTACTGCCAAAACCCGAGCGACAAAAGCAATGAAAAGCATTGCTTCCTAACACACTAAAGTTTGCGCTGGAAGATCTTGTGCACAGGCCTTTGTCTGTCTGAACCTCTCTGCTCAAAATCTGTCGATGCGCGGTATACCTATGAACTGTTTTTTAAACGGCGTATTGTTTTTTTAACAACGAAATTTTTTAAACTTGAACAAAAGTCTTCCTTTTTGGCTACTGCTGGGTTTGTTCGTTCTTTTGGCTCCTTCTGTTTCGCTACGGGCCGCGCACATCATCGGCGGTGAGATCACCTACGAAATGCTTGGGTTCACCAACGACAACCCTGCCACCAACTCCCGGCGGTATCGCTTTACGATGATCATCTACCGCGATTGCCAGGGCAGCGGCGCCAACTTCGACAGTGCGCCCAACAGTTCCTTTCCCTGCCATGTGTCTATCTACCGGGGCAATGTGCTGGATACCGTGCTGGTGCTGGCGGCGCCCACCCGCACCCGCCTCAATCCCAACCCCGGCAACCCCTGCGTGGCAGTTCCCGGCAATGTGTGCGTAGAGGAGGGGGTCTATGTATTTCCCGTGATCGACCTGCCCATCTCTACCGAGAGCTATCACGTAGTTTACCAGCGGTGCTGCCGCAATAATACCATTACCAACATCGTAGCGCCGGGGCAGTCGGGGGCTACCTATACCGTAGAACTCACGGCTGCGGCCCAGCAATTGGGCAATAGCAGCCCGCGCTTTAGCGGCTACCCGCCCATCGTATTATGCCCCGGCGAAGATTTTGTCTTCGACTTTTCGGCTACCGACGCCGATGGCGATCAGATCGTCTATGAATTTTGTTCTCCTTTCTTAGGAGGAGGCCTCAATTTTGACGATCCCGAAAACTCCGTCGACGGCCTGGCGCCCGATCCCGAGCTGGGGCCGCCCTATGCGCCTGTAGCCTTTCAGGCGCCTGCTTTCAGCCCCAGTATCCCGCTGGGGCAGGAGTCGAATATGCAGCTCAACGTTTTTACGGGCGTCCTCACCGGCGCCCCTGCTCAGGTGGGGCAGTTCGTTGTGGGCGTATGTATTTCGGAATACCGGAACGGGGTGCTGCTGAGTACCGTCCGCCGCGATTTTCAGTTTAACGTCACCGCCTGCACCAACTTAGTGAGCGCCAACATTCGCGAAGATTCTATAGCTGCCGACGGCGCCTTTATCATCAGCGAATGTGGCCAAACCCGGGTACAAATATTTAATGAAAGCGGATCCCAGGCCTTTATCAATGCCTACCAATGGGAAATTTATATGTCGCCCGACAGCACCCTGCGCTCTACTTCCCGCGATCTGACAATCAACTTTCCCGGGCCGGGCGTCTATTTGGGGCGCATGGTCATCAATCCGGGCTCTTCCCAGTGCTCTGACACCGCTTTTGTCAAAATCAACGTCTTTCCGGCCATAACAGCCGACTTCAGTTTTGCATACGACTCCTGTAAAGTACAGCCAGTGCAGTTTGCTGATCTCACCCAAAGCCCGGGTGGGGCTGTGGCTCGCTACGACTGGCAGTTTGGCGATGGGGCCACAGCTAACCTCGCCAGCCCCTCGCACCAGTATCTGACGCCCGGCGAGCGCTTGGCCCGGCTTATTGTGCGCGATGTCAACGGTTGTATGGATACCATAGCCCGGCGGGTGCGCTACTTTCCCGCGCCTCCGGTTATTGTGGTGTCTCCCAGTTCTTATACAGGGTGCCCGCCCGCCGAAATATTCTTCAATAACCTCAGCGAACCAGTCAATAATGCTTATGAAGTGATCTGGGACTTTGGAGATGGCAATACAGCAGAGGCCATCAGTCCTACCCATGTTTTTGAAGAAGACGGTACCTTTGATGTTAGCGTTTCCATTACCAGCCCCATCGGCTGCGTAACGGATACGGTCTTTCGGGAACTCATCACCATTGACCCCGCGCCGGTAGCAGGCTTTGTTTTTGATTCCGACAGCCTTACGAACTTCAATCCCGAAGTGCGCATCATCGATCAGTCAACCGGCGCTTATCGATGGTACTGGGATCTCAACGGCGAGGCGTTTTCCCTACAGTCCAGTCCGGTTTACAGCTTTCGCGATACGGGGCTGGCTTACGTCCGGCAGGTCGTTACCCACCCCAGCGGCTGTATCGACTCGCTCATTCGCTACATAGATGTTAAACCGATAATTACGCTACATTTTCCCAACGCTTTTACCCCCAACGACGACAGCGTCAACGACTCCTTTGTGCCCAAAGGCTACCTCAGAGGGTATCGCAGTTACCAGCTTAGGGTATGGAATCGCTGGGGAGAAGTGATTTTTGATTCGAAGGATCCCCTGATGGCCTGGAATGGTCGTAAAGGCAATACGGGCCAGGCTGCGCCGCCCGGAGTATACCTATACGAGTACAAGTTGGTAGGCCCCCGGGGCGAAATAGAAGAAAACCGGGGATCAATTACTTTGTTGCGTTAGCGGCGATTGGCAAACAATATTGGATTAACCCAAACGTATTCTCGTAATGGATTGTCTTTAAAGAGAGGAGTCGCCATACCACGCGTCGGGCAGGTTAAGCAAGCTGTACACAAAACCTGCCCGCGCAAAGCGTATGCCTACCTCTTAATTGGCTCAGAAGGCTTTAAATCCCGGAAATTATGAAAAACTACACCATAAAACAGTGGTACAAACAAGGGCTCAAAACAGGACTATCGGCGTTGTTGCTGGCACTATTGGCAGCGCCGGTTAATGTCTCCGCCCGCCACATCATCGGAGGCGTAATGTCATACGAATGTTTGGGCGGCAACAATTACCGCTTTACGCTCAAAGTTTATCGCGATTGTTTTTGCACCGATTGCGCCGAGCTCGACCCTACCGCCGCCATCGCCGTATACCGCTGTACGGGCGATGCCGAGTGCGGCAGCCAGTCGCAAAACAACCCTTTCCGGGAGTTGGAGGTGCGGCTGCGCGACATCAGCAACGTTACCCCGCCCGATTACCCCTGCCTCATTCCGCCTGCCGTATGCGTGCAGGAGGGTATTTATGAGTTTACCCTCAATCTGCCGCAGTCCCAGGACAGTTACCACATTGCCTACCAGCGCTGTTGCCGCAACGTAACCATCGATAATCTGATCGACCCCGGCGATTCCGGAGCTACCTTTACCATCGAACTTACCCCCTTAGCGCAGTCGCAATGCAACAACAGCCCTACTTTCGACACCTATCCGCCCAGCATCATCTGCAATGGTCTGCCTTTTGAGTACGACCACTCGGCCACCGATCCCGATGGCGATCAACTCATCTACGAATTTTGCAGCCCCCTGCTGGGCGGCGGCAATCAAGGCCGGATGGTTGGCCAGCCCCAGATAATCG
>CAYOTJ010000323.1:0-5097 GCA_964406855.1 uncultured Saprospiraceae bacterium | reverse complement strand
TTATGTTTTGACCAAATATCGCTGATTCCTCTTATAATCAATACATTACACAAAGCATATTGTTTTCACTAATTTTTAATAAGCTCTTATTGGACTGTCCAGTTTTTGGGGAGTACTTCACTGCCTTAGAACAGGCCCGCCATCGGCCTAAAGGCCAGGTCTAATGCTGGGGAGGCAGGCTGCCCCGGGCTAGGGATGGAAGCGGTATACCCGCCCTCAAAGGCGGGTATAGTAGCGGACAGCCCGGCGCGCTTCCGGCGCGCAGCCCCCAAAAACGATTGCCGATAGCTATATAGTTCTCCAAGCCAGGCACTTATGCGTCTTGACTTGGAGCGCTATGGCGTTAGACTTGTTCATGACTCGCAGAACAAGTCTATTCAACTTGCGAGGGAGGCCACCCCCGCCCGGCCAATCCAATGGGCATTGGCCGGGGGCGGGCGGCAGTTTTTAGAACCGTTTCTTCTTGCCCACTTTGCTCATCTTGCCGGGCTTTACCGTTTTGAAAGCTTTCTTTTTGGGCGTATATATGGGGCCGTCGGCGGCGGCCTCCTGTTTTTGATCGGGGTTCATGCGCAGGGCGCGTCCATTCAGTTCTGCTTTGGCAAAACGCTGGAGCAACTTGGGCGCCACGCCCTTTTCGACGTAGAAGAAAGAATGCTTTTGGTGCAGTTCCACATCGCCTACGGCCGAGCGCTCAATGCCGCCGAACTGCTGTAGGAGGTCCAGTAACTGGCCTACGCTATGGAAATCCATGCGGCCTACGTTCAGGAACAGCCTCGACATCTCCCGACTATCGCGCACATCGCGACCTTCGCGCGCATCACGACCTTCGCGTATATCGCGGCCTGCGGGGGCGGCGGTGCGGGGGCGACCGCCCTCAACCGGGGCGCCTTTGCGGGTGCGGGGCGCCTCCTCCTCCTGCATGGGCCTGCGGTGCAGATTGGGGTAGCGCTTGAAGAGCGCCTGCCCCACCTGGGTAGCGAGCCGCGCGATGATGTCCTCACGGGAGAGGCCCGCCAGCTCGGCGTCGAGCATAGGCAGTAGCGCCTCTAAGCCCGGCTGGGGCTCGGTATGCGCCAGGGTGCGGAAGCGCGCGCTCAGGCGCTGGCCCACAATTTCGGCATCTGAGGGGATATCGATCCGTTGGAGGTCTAATTTCAGGCGCTGGTCTAATTGGGTCAGCAGCGCCTTGTCGCGGGGGCGGGCTATGATCAGCGATATACCCTTGCTGCCTGCCCGGCCGGTGCGGCCGCTGCGGTGGGTGTAAAACGACCAGTCGTCGGGGATGTTGAGGTGAAAGACGTGGGTAATGTCTTGCACATCAATGCCGCGGGCCGCCACATCGGTAGCCACCAACAGCCTCAGTCGGCGCGAGCGGAAGCGCGACATTACGCGATCGCGCTGGTTTTGGTTCAGATCGCCGTGCAGGGCGTCGGCATCGTAGCCGTCGCGGGCCAGTTGGTCGGCTAAGTCCTGCGTATCCTGGCGGGTTCTGCAAAATACCAGCCCGAAGGTAGAGGGGTCGCTGTCGAGAAAGCGACGCAGCACGGCATAGCGCTCGTCGGGCTTTACCACTACATAGCGGTGCTCGATGTCGGGGTTGCCCGTTTGCTTGCCTCCGATGTTGATCTCGGCGGGCTTGTCCATATACTCTTGGGCAATCTGGCGCACGCCTGGGGGCATGGTAGCCGAAAACAACCAGGTGCGCTTCCAGTCGGGGGTATGTTGCAGGATGTCGTCCAATTCCTCCTTGAAGCCCATGTTGAGCATTTCGTCGGCTTCGTCGAGCACCAGTATGCCCACGCGCTCCAATTGTATGGCTTCGCGTTCGATGAGGTCGCGGAGGCGGCCCGGCGTAGCTACTACTACCTGAGCGCCGGCGGCTACGTCTTTGATCTGGCGGCGTATGTCGGCGCCTCCATATACAACGGCCATGCGCAGCCTTGGGTAGCGCAGCGCGAAGCGGCGAATTTCATCGGCGATCTGCACGCAAAGCTCCCGCGTGGGCGCTATCACCAGCGCTTGCGGATGCTGTTGCCCGGTATCGATGTGCTGAAGCAGGGGCAGGCCAAAAGCTGCCGTTTTGCCTGTACCCGTTTGGGCTAAGGCTATCAGGTCGCCGGTTTCTTGTAAAAGCAGGGGAATGGCCTGGGCTTGTACGGGCGTAGGCGTCTGGAAACCCAATTCTGCAATGGCTTCCAGTAAAGGCTGGGCTAAACCCAGCGAATCAAACGTATTCATTAAACAATGGTATAAGCAAGCATCGGCGGACTGCATCACTACCCGTAAAAGCCTGCCTGAGTGAATAAAGCGCCGCAAAGATACGAGTATTCTGTTATGGTTGCCCGGCTTTTTATAATTGTGACAAAATCAGTGGGGTATACCATCTTTTCGGAGTAGTTTTAGGGCAGGGGCAAAATGCGCCGGAAAACATCGGGGGTTAGGGTAAGTTAAGAAAAATCTCCCACTTAGTTTGTTTTTTAAACTAAGTGCGTTTATCTTTGTTGCTCAAATACCCCGCTTGGGGCGCCAAACCAATAACTGCGTTATGAAAATAGCGATTGCTCAGCTCAACATCCACATTGGCAATTTTGAAGGCAACTTGGCCCGTGCCCGCTGGGCGGTGGCGCAAGCCAAAGCGCAAGGCGCTGATCTGGTGCTGCTGCCTGAACTAACCACAGTGGGCTATCCGCCCCGGGACTTTTTGGAGTTCAGCGACTTCATTCACCGGGCGGAAACAGCGGTGGCCGAGCTGGCCCAAGACGCGCAGGGAATAGCCATAGTGGTGGGCTCGCCCAGCCGCAACCCACGCGTAGAGGGCAAAGACTTATACAACTCGGCTTATTTTTTGGCCGACGGGGCGGTGAAGGCCGTACAGCACAAGACCCTGCTGCCCACCTACGATATTTTTGACGAGTACCGCTACTTTGAGCCGGCTACGGCTTGGGAGGTGGTGGAATATCAGGGCAAGCGCATAGCGATAACCATTTGTGAAGACATGTGGAATGTGGGCAATGAAAACCCGCTTTATACGGTATGCCCCTTGGATGAAATGATGGATCAAAAGCCCGATCTGGCGCTAAACCTGTCGGCTTCGCCCTTTGCCTACGACCATGCCGCCGACCGGCTGCATGTGCTGCGGGCCAACGTGGCCCGCTATGGCATACCCATTTTTTATGCCAACCAGGTGGGCGCCCAGACGGAGATCATCTTCGACGGCGGCTCGGTGGTATTGTCGCCCGATGGGCAGGTATATGACGAATTGCCTTACTTTGAAGAATTGGTGCGCACCTACGAGCTGGCCGATGTGCTGGCGGGACATGGCGCCCGCGGCGAGCAGCCCAAGGAAAAGATAGCGCTTATACACGAGGCCTTGCTGACGGGGCTGCGCAACTACTTTGGCAAACTGGGCCTGAAGCGGGCCATACTGGGGCTGTCGGGGGGCATAGACTCAGCCGTGGTGGCTGTGCTGGCGGCTCAGGCGCTGGGCCCCGATAATGTGCGCACATTATTGATGCCCTCGCAGTTTAGCAGCGACCATTCGGTGAACGACGCCCGCCAATTGGCCGAAAACTTGGGTATACAATACGACATTATGCCCATACAGGAAGTTTACTCGGCTTATGAGCATGCGTTGAAACCGCACTTCTGGGGGCTGCCCTTCAATGTAACTGAAGAAAACCTGCAAGCGCGTATAAGAGGAATGCTACTGATGGCCTTTTCAAATAAATTTGGCCATATCCTACTAAATACTACCAATAAAAGTGAGATGGCTGTGGGTTACGGCACGCTGTATGGCGACCTGTGCGGAGGCCTGTCGGTGATTGGGGATGTTTATAAAACAGAGGTTTTTGAGCTGGCGGAGTACCTCAACCGGGATGGAGAGGTCATTCCGCGCAATATCATCAGTAAGCCGCCCAGCGCAGAGTTGCGCCCCAACCAGAAAGACAGCGACAGCCTGCCGCCTTACGAAGAGTTAGACCCCATCCTGTTTCAGTATGTGGAACTGCGCCAGGGCCCGGAGGAGATCATAGCCCAAGGGCACGATCCTGCCTTGGTGGGGCGGGTGCTGCGGCTGGTGAACATCAATGAATTTAAGCGCTATCAAACGGCGCCTGTGCTTCGAGTGAGCAATAAGGCGTTTGGGATGGGTCGGAGGTTGCCGATAGTGGCGAAGTATTTGGCATAAAATCAGCGTCATGTTAAAAGGAAAAGTCCTCGTCACCGGCGGCTGCGGTTACATTGGCAGCCATACGATAGTAGACCTCATCGACAACGGCTATGAGCCCATTTCGGTGGATAACCTGGTAAATGCTACCGAAGACGCCCTGGCGGGTATAGCGCGCATCACGGGCCGGCAAGTGCAAAACTATCGCGTCGACCTCAGCGATAGGGAGACTACCTTAGCCTTGTTTCGGCAGCATGCGTTTGTGGGAGTCATTCACTTTGCCGCCCTCAAAGCGGTAGGCGAATCCGTGGAACAGCCCCTGCGCTATTATCGCAACAATCTGGATGGTTTGTTGAACGTAGTGGAGGGAATGGCGGAAACGGGAGTAACCAACCTCATCTTTTCATCTTCCTGCTCGGTATACGGCAATAGCGCCGAGCTGCCCGTGACGGAGGCTACCGCACGGCAGGAGGCCCAGTCGCCTTACGCCCGCACCAAACAAATGGGGGAAGACATCCTGCAAGACTACTGCCGCGTAACGCCGGGCTTCAAGTCGGTGTTGTTGCGCTATTTCAACCCCGCAGGCGCCCATCCCAGCGCCCTCATCGGGGAGGCGCCCTCCAATCCGGCCCTCAACTTAGTGCCCGTCATCACAGAAACAGCCATTGGGAAGCGGCCGTCCGTGACGGTTTTTGGCGCCGACTACCCCACCCGCGACGGCAGTTGCATTCGGGATTATATTCACATCATGGACTTAGCCCGAGCCCATACCTTAGCGCTCGACTATCTGCTGGCAGGCCGACAGGCCGCCAACTGCGAACACTTCAATTTAGGCATAGGCGAAGGCGTGAGCGTATTGGAAGCCATACACGCTTTTGAAAAAACCACGGGCCAGCAACTCAATTACCAGATCGGCCCCCGCCGGGCCG
>CAYOTJ010000322.1:0-5105 GCA_964406855.1 uncultured Saprospiraceae bacterium | reverse complement strand
GTATACGTCGGGGCGGTATTTATCGGAAAGAAAGGCCTGCTTTCGGATGATCATCAACCCGAGGCTGGTGCCTATAGCGAGTTCGCTGCTGCCCTTCAAGGCCAGGGCTGTGATGTTTTCGGAGATGAGGCCGTCGGTTTTGCGCAGGACGTTGAGGGAAAGGGAGCGCAGTTGAAAGTTGATATGGTCTATTTTGACCAACCCCCGATTGGTGCCGGCCCAGATGCTGCTGCCATCGATGATGATGTCGCGGCAAATGTTGCTGGGCATACCTTCCTCCTGGTCAATGGTCCATACATCATTGCCTTTCATCAGCAGTATGCCCTCTCCTTCAGCAGAAAAAACCATGACGCCATCGTTGAGCTGGCCAATGCCGTTGATGCGTGAGCGGAAAACGGGCTGGAGGTCGGCCCATAGCAGGGTGTCTGCCTTTTCTATCATGATGAGCCCACGGCTGTTGTCGTCCATCCAGAGGCGGCCCTCCCGGTCTTTATAAACCGCATAAGACCGGCTGGAGATGATGGGCTGTTCGGTCAGGCTACTGCTCAATCGGATGGTTTCCGTGGCCGGCCAGGTAAAAACGCCTTGTTGGGTGGCCATGCTCAGGGCGCCGTCTTCGGCCAGCGACAGGTATTTAACCGGAATTCTATTGCTGAGCTGCTGAACGCGGTTTTGCGCAAAACTAAAAAGCCCTATGTCTGTACCCAAGACCAGCGCGCCGTCGGGTAGCCGCTTTATATCTACAACCCGGTTGGCCTGGCCAGGGCGGTAAAATACAGGGAAGACCTCTTCCTCCTGGGGAAAAGTAGACACAATCCGGATCAATTCGCCTGTTCTATTGCCTATATACAACGTATCCCCCTGGCAGTAAATGGATTCAATCTGGAGTTGTTCCTGTCTCGATTTTAATTCTACCAGGCGGCCTGGCGTCGACATGCGGGGGCGGAAAAATAAGCCGCTGCCTGAAGAGGAAAACCAGGTGTTGCCTTCTTTGTCCTGAATGCCGTTGTTGACGTGCTGCCCCTGAAAAATAGATACCGGCCTGCCAAGACGCCCCCCCTGTTCAATAATCCGCCATTGCCCTCCGGTAGCCGTGCCAAACAACCAGAGGGTTTCGTTGATGACCGCCATGCGTATGGCATCCCTTACATTGGGGTCTGCTATTTGTACACAGTTGCTTTTGAGATCATGGTGAATTAAGCCGCAGGAGGAGGTGTAGTACAAGTGATCTTTATACCATATCGCCGCAAAATTATTGCCTTTATCTAAGGGGCAATACGCTGGAAAAGCAGTTAATATGCCCCTGGGTGAAAATACAAAAACAGAGTCGTTCGCTACTACTCCAAAGCGCGCGCCTCCCAGCGAAAAAATACGGTTCTGTGCGTGAAATTCGTTGGCGATCCTGCGGGCAACAGGGTCTCGTATGTCTTGTTCTCCGTTCATCAAACGCTTAAAAAAAGCGCCGTAATTGAGCCAGATCAGCGTACCGTCAATCCTTACTAAGTTGATGGCGCCCAGATCGCGCTGGTTTAAGGAGGTTCTTACCCGATAAAAACTATCGCGCCAATAGTAACAGAGCGGCCCCAGAGAGCTAACCCATATCCGACCTTCGTCGTCTTCTTCAAGCTCGATGACGTCGTTGCTGCTGAGCCCGTTTTGGGTAGTGAAAGTTTCAAAGCGATAACCGTCATAACGGCAGAGTCCGGCAGAAGTAGCCAACCAGATAAAACCCCTTTTGTCTTGTAATAAATCATAAACGTCCATGGAAGGCAGGCCGTCTTCAACGGTATACCGAATCCAGGCGGCAGAGTTTTCTTGAGCGCCCAAAATAGTGAAACCAGCCCAAAATAGCCACAAAAGTGTCAATCTTTGGACGCTAACTCCTTCTGATATTGTCCATTTTTTGCGCATTATTTTAACCGGGAGGCAATACGACATTGCCCTCCGCATGCTAATATAGCGCGCAATACCAATATGTACAAAAAAAATAACGGAGACAAGGCCGCATACTGCGCCTGTGTCTCCGTTATCGGCCTCTCGGTCGGAGGGGCGTTATTATTTGTTCGCCACCAGTTTAATCTGGAGGTCGAATTCGTCGTAGATGGTCTTGTCGCCCAAGCCGTCGAAGAAGCTGCCCGAGCCGTAGCGTACGTCGTAGTCGGTGCGGTCGAGCTTGATGTCGGCAGTAGCCGTCATAGCGCCGCCTTCTTCACCAAACTGCACGTTGAAACGAACGGCTTTGGTGTGCTCCTTAATCTTCATATTGCCTGTAACCTTATAGCTGCCCGGCGTGCCGCGGCTGATCACTTGCGTAATAACAAAGGTAGCGTCGGGGTATTCCGCTACATTGAAGAAATCAGGCGACTTAAGGTGGCCTACGAGCTTGCCCGCCCATTCGCCCTGAAGATCGGTGCAGGAAATAGAGGTCATATCAACCACAAAGCTGCCACCCGTGAATCGATCACCGTCAAATTGCAGGGAGCCGCTTTTCAGTTTTACGTGGCCCGTATGCTCGCCCGTTACTTTGTAGGCCTTCCATACAACGTCGCTCAACTGAGTATTGATGCTCTTGTTGGCAACGGGCGCCGTAAATGAAAAAGCCGCCAAAGCAGCTACAGCTAAGAAGCCGATAAACATGCGGTTCATAAACATGGTTTTTTGATTGAAAAGATAGTATTCACAAATAATGTAGCTACAACGTTATGGGGCAAAAAAAAGTTTTACTCCTTTTGCCGGATTTCGTCTAAAATGCGATTGAGTATTTTGGCGTCCTCATCAGACAGGTTGAACTCGAACGCCATGCCGTCTACCTGGGCGCTTGCTTTGCTCAGCAAGTCAAGGCCTGTATCGGTGATGCGAATGTCTACCCGACGACGGTCGGAGGGGCACTCAAAACGCTCTACCAATCCTTTGGCTAACAGCTTATCTACCAGCCGCGAGGCGTTCGACATTTTGTCGATCATGCGCTCGGTAAGCAATTTTACCGTAGCCGGCTCGGGGTGTAGCCCCCGCAAGATCCGCAAAATGTTGAACTGCTGCGTAGTAATCCCGTAGGGCTTAAGCATACGAGCTGTATGCAAGCCCAGCCAGGCCGCTGTATAAAGCAAATTTATGTGCGCCTTGTGTTGCTCGTTCTTGAATTTTTTCTGCTGGATGGCATCCTCAATTTTCATGGTGCAAATATATGTATATACAACGATTTTTTGTGCCTCCGGGTTCAAATTTTTCCGCAAAACTTCGTCAGGCGGCGTAATTTTGCGCTTCCGCCCTAACTTGTCACTTATAAAGACACAAAGAAATGAAAATTTTGATCATCGGCGGCGGCAATATGGGCCTCACTTACGCCCAAAGTTTCCTGCGCTCGCACATTACCAGCGAGCAGGATATGATGATTTTGGAGAAATCGCCGGAAAAAGCGGCCGAATTGGCTCAAAAACAGGTAGGGGCCATTTTTGGCCGGGCTGAGGAGTGCATTCGCCGGGCCGACTTGGTCATTCTGGCCGTAAAGCCCCAGGATACCCAGTCGCTGTTTGCCGTATTGCGGCCCTTGGTAGAGCCACAGCAGGTGTTTTTGTCCATCATGGCCGGCATCCGCATCGAGGCCATACAGCAGGCGCTGGGCGTGAGCAAGGTCATTCGGGCTATGCCCAACCTGCCGGCCCAGATCGGCATGGGCATGACGGCCTTCACCTCCAGCGAAGAGGTCACGCGCATCGAGTTGGTGATGGTCCAAAACCTGCTCAACACCACCGGTAAGGCCATCTACGTCGAAAAAGAGTCGGCCATCGACGCCGCCACCGCCATCAGCGGCAGCGGGCCTGCCTATGTATTTTACTTCATGGACGCCCTCATTCAGGCGGCCCGGCAGATGGGCTTCAGCGAGTCGGAAGCCGAGTTGCTGGTAAGCCAGACGTTTCGGGGGGCCGTAGAGCTGCACAATAAAAGCGACCTCAGTTGCAGCGAATGGATCGCCCGCGTCAGCTCGCGGGGGGGCACTACGGAGGCAGCCATGAACACTTTCAAAAACGCCAGCGTCCACGACGACATCATCGCCGGCGCCCACGCCGCCTTCCGAAGGGCGGAGGAACTGGGCCAGGCTTAAACAGCGCCAAATGTCAAAGAACAACCGCAAAAATCGCGAGGGGATCGTCTTCAGCACCGATCCCGACTTTGCCTATCAGTACGAGCAGCCGGAGGAGGCCGATACCCTGCCTCCCCAGCAGCAACGCCTGCGCGTAACCCTCGACCGCAAGCAGCGCGCCGGCAAGGCCGTTACGCTCGTCACCGGCTTCGTCGGCCGCGATGAAGACCTACAGGAGTTGGGCAAATGGCTCAAAGGCCGCTGCGGCGTAGGCGGCTCGGCCAAAGATGGCGAAATCCTCATTCAGGGCGATCAACGCGAAAAGGTCATTCAACTCCTCAAGGAAAAAGGCTACAGCCAGACCAAACAATCGGGAGGCTGAGTTTTTTGGGGCCACGCCGCATAACATTCACCTCCGAAAATCACCACGGGCGGCGCCGGGCTGTACGCTCTTATGGGGCCGCAATGAGTTGTTTTTCAATGAAATAGACGGCTCTTCCGGCCCCATACCGCTCCCATCCCTTGGCCGGAGCCGCCTGCCTGCGCTGCGCGCAAAAAGGGAATCCCGCTTTATGGCCCTCCAAGCCAAAGTTGATATGTCCTGACTTGCTCTTTTTTTCGGCTCGCACTAACCTAAAAATTTTTTAAACAAAAAAGCCAAAAAATTTGCAAAAACAACATCATGTGCTTATTTTTGCACAAACATTACAACAAAAGCGCGTTCTTACTCTTCAGGCGAAAGCCATACTTACTACAACCATCGCTTTTGTTCCCCATTAGCCCGGATTCCGGGATAATCCTTTTTTGCTGCGCAGCCTTGGCGCCGGCCCACGAGGGTTATGCTCTTTTTGAGACAGCTCCTCCAGCCGGATGCCAGACATAGCCCCGCTTCCGCCACAGGTAGCCGGCGCATTTCGGATGGCGTTTTCAGGCCCTTGCGGCTTGAGGGCGGATGCCGGAGGTATGCCGGGTGGTGGTGGTTGTGGAGCGGGGAGTTGGTGTGCAGGCCAGGAGGGTGGGATCC
>CAYOTJ010000321.1:0-5110 GCA_964406855.1 uncultured Saprospiraceae bacterium | reverse complement strand
TTCAACCGCCAGGTTATGGGAGGCCCGAAACAACAACCCCTTGCCCGCAAATGTGCGCAGGTTGCGCACGTGGTCGTATATCATATACTCGGCGCGGATGACGCTCTTATCGCCGCAAAAGATGATGTTCCGCCAGTGGATGAAGGGAAAGTGCTGTGCCAGCCAGTCGTATTTGTCTTCAAAAGAAGCCCTGAACTCCATAGCCGCCGTAACGATGTAAATGTCGAAATCGGCCATCAGCTCGCGCACTACTTCCTGGCTGTCGGGCATCACGGGCAGGTCGGCAAAAAAACCCTTGAGGTGCAGCGCCTCTCTCAGTTTTTCCGTGCCGGGCAGATCGTATATCTTGCCGCCCCGGTATTGCTCAGGGTCGGGCCGCCAGCCAAAAGCCTCTTCAAACAAGGCTATGAATTTGGGCTGCACATCGGCAATCACTTCGTCCATATCTAAGGCAATACGCGGCTTTTGCATAAGTCGGCAATTTTTTAACAGGCCCCTAAACCTAATGGCGGCCCTTCTCTTCGGTTTCTTTGATGAATAAAACCTCCTTCATAGCCGGCTCTACCTGCTCGTGGGCCGGCTTGTAGCCTTGCAGCGCATACGACCAGTATACCCGCATCCTGTTGAGGATCACCAGCAGCGAGGGCAGCAGTACGAGGTTGACGGCCGTTGCGATCAGTAGCCCGTAGGATACCGAGATGGCCATCGGGATGAGGAACTGGGCCTGTAGGCTCTTCTCCAGCATCAAGGGGGCCAGGCCTGCAAAGGTCGTCAGGGAGGTGAGCAGTATCGGGCGGAAGCGGGATAGGCCTGCCTCGTATAGCGCTTCCATCTGCGGGCGCCCGGCCCGTATGTTGTCGTTATAGGCGCTCACCAGTACCAGCGCGTCGTTGACGAGGATGCCGATGAGGGCAATGATGCCCAGAAAGGAAAACATACTGATGGGGGCATCCATCAGCCAGTGGCCCGCCCCCACCCCGATAAAAGAAAATGGAATAAGCAGAAACACAACCACCGTTTGCCCAAAGTCGCGGAACGTCAGCGCCACCACAAAAAACATCAGCGCCAGCACAATGCCGCCGACGCGCTGCATCGAGCGCACCGATTTCTCCTGCTCGCGGTTTTGGCCCTCAAACAGGGGCGTCACGCCGGGGTAGTTGGCCAGCACCCGGGGCAGTATATCTTCCTTGAGGCTGGCGGTCAGATCGCTTACGCTCACATCATCGGAGGCTACATCGGCTTCTACTTTGATCTCCCGCTTGCCGTCGATGTGGTTGATGCCAATCACGCCCCGCTCTTCCTTCAGGTCGGCTATTTCCGATAAGGGGTACTCCGTTCCGTTGGCAAAGCGCACCCGCATGTTAGCCAGGTCGGTTACATCCGAGCGGTCTTGCTCGGCGTAGCGCACCCATACCTTTATTTCATCTTCACCCCGCTGTAGCCGCTGGGCCTCGGCCCCAAAGAAGCCCTGGCGAACCTGACCTACAATATCCTGCACATCAAGGCCTAAGTATTTGGCTTTTTCCTTGAGGGTGATGTTGATCTCCCGCAGGCCTTCCTGGTTGTTGTCAACCACGTCGGTGAGTTCAACCAATTGCTTCAGGTCTTCTTTTACCGCCTGAGTAGCGGCTTGCAACTCTTGGTAGTTGGCGCCCACCAGCGATACGGAGATGGGTTTGCCAAAAGCCGACTGCATGCCATACGATACCACCTCGGCCGCATCAATGGGGCCGGCTTCCTCGCGGATGGCGTTGATGACCTCCCGCAGGCGCAGGCTGTCGCGGTTTTCACCATCCAACAGGGCAATGTTGATCGCCCCCTGATAGGAGGTGGGGCCCAGCTTTAGCTCTATTTGCTCAATGGCCTGCTTCTCGTCGTTGAAGTAGTGTTTACTCAGTTGCTTGTTGGCGCGCCAGGCGGCGGCCTCAATGTGCTGCAACCATTCTAACGTAATGTCTTCGCGCGTGCCGGCCGGCATCTGGAAGGTAATGTTGATGTCGTCGCGCTCTACCACCGGGAAAAAGGTGGTGCTGATGAACCCGCCGCCAATGGCCCCAAACGTGACGAATAACAAAGCCACAAATACGGCAATGACAATAAACTTATAGTGAATGGCAAAGCGCAGCACCGGGGCATAGCTGCGGTCGCGCATGAAGTTCATCGAGCGGTCGAAGGCACGCTGAATAAAGTTGGGCTCCTGCTGAGGGCTCAGCGCCTTGGAGTGCGCCACGTGGGTGGGCAGCAAAAAAGCGCCCTCCAACAGCGACACCGCCAGCGAAAAGATCACCACCACGGCCATGTCGGAGAAAAAATCGCCGATGCGGCCATCCAAAAACAAAAAGCTGGAGAATGCAATGATGGTCGTCAGCACCGCAGCCACCACCGCCGGCAGTACATTCAGCGTACCGTCGAGGGCGGCCTTCAGCGGCGGTATGCCCTCCTCATACTGGCTGTAGATGTTCTCCCCAATCACAATGCCGTCGTCTACCAATATCCCCACCACGATGATCATGCCAAAGAGCGAAATCACATTGATGGTAATGCCCGCCAGATAAGCCAGCAAAAACATCCCCGCAAAGGATACCGGAATGGCCAAGGCCACCCAAAACGCCAGTCGCCAGTGCAAAAACATAGCCAGCACCAACACCACGATCAAAAAGCCCATGATGCCGTTGGTGGTCAGCAGGTCCATACGCTGACGCAACAGAACGCTGCCATCGCGTATGGTGGTGGCCTTCACTTCTGTGTTCCGGGCATTGAAGTCGTCTACATATTTACGCACCAGCTCCGTGATGGTCAGCATATCCTCTTCTAAGGTATTTTGCACCGTCACCACCACCGAAGGCCGGCCGTTGAGGTAAGACCTGTTGGGGTTGTCAGACCAGCGGTCGCGGATGTCGGCCACCTGATGCAGGTATACCACGCCGCCGCCGGCGCCGTTCTTCACCACTATGTCGCGCAGGCCGTCGCCGTAGTAGGCTTTGTTGCGGGCGCGCACCAGCAGTTCTTCTTTTTCGCCCTTAATGGCGCCGCCCGTCACATCCACATTGCTGCGGCGCACGGCGTCGGAAGCCTCCTGAAAGGTAAGGCCGTAAGCGCGCAAAGCGCTCTCCCGGAAGGCGATTTCAATTTCTTCATCCGGGAAGCCGCTGAGCTCCACCTTCGAGATGCCTTCTATGGCGCGCAACTCGTCCTCGGCCTTGCGGCCGTAGCGCTTAAGCGTAGCCAAATCTACGTCGCCGCTGATGGCAAAGCTGTACGCGAAGCCTAAGTTTTCGAGCTTATACGTCACCGCCGGCTCCATACCCACCGGGAAGGAGTTGATCCGGTCTACGGCATTTTTTACGTCCCGCAGCACTACGTCGGTATCGTAGCCCTTCAGCACTTCCACCGTCACTGTGCCGCTGTTTTCGCGGCTCACCGAAGTGAAGCGCTCTACGCCCGTCAGGCCTTTGAGGTTCTCCTCAATCTTGTTGATGATGCCCTCCTCTACCTCTTCGGGGGCAGCGCCGGGATACACCGTCTGGATGCTGATGATGCGGCTTTCTACCTCCGGAAAGAAAGTCGACTTAATGCCGCTCAGCCCCACCCAGCCCAGCGCAAATATGCCCGCCATCACCAAGTTGGCGGCAATGGGGTACTTGATAAAGTATAAAATCAAACCGCGCATAAAATCCTGGGTTACTGTTCGGCAATGGCTACCTTCATACCGTCAAAAGCGCCCGGCGGCATCTCGCGCAGCAGCTTGGCTCCCTTGGGCAGCCCCCGCACAATGGCGCTCTCGCGCTCTATCTTGATCACCTCCACCGGATGCAGGCGCAGCAGGCTGTCTTGCACTAAGTACACCTGGCTTTGATTCACCAGCAGGCTGCGGTCTATGCGCATGGCGTCGGCCACGCTGCGGGCCGCAGCCTCCCCCCTCAGGTACATGCCTTCCCGAAGGTTGGGCCCGCTCACGCCTACAAAAACCTGCACCGTCTGCGAGGTCGCATCTATCTGGTCGCTGATGCGCTTCACCTGGCCCTGCCATTCGCCGGCCACATCTTCGCTCCGCAGCTTCACCACACTACCCACCTTAATATAGTCTAAATCGGCCATAGGCGTCGTCGCCACCAGTTCGTAGTCGCCCGTGCGCATCAGCGTACCTAACTTCTGCCCTGTGCGCACCAGCGCCCCTACATTGGTAGCCGCCTCTGTAAGCACCCCGCTGAAGGGCGCATACAACACGTATTTACTCAAGCGCTCCTCGGCGCTCTTAATGTTGTAATACTGGGTATACAGGTTGCGGGAGGCAATAAACAACTTCTCCCGATTGGAGGATGGCTGCGGCAAAGCAGCCGCGGGCTTGTCTACGTCAAACTGATTGAGGTAGCGCTCCCATTGCGGATAACTCTCGGGATAATCTATCTTCAGGTCGGGCATCACCTGCGCAATGCCGTTTAGCAAGGTACTCTTTTGGGCCAGTATGGCTAAACGCGCTTCCTCATCGTCAATCCGGATGAGGGCGCTCCCTTTGGCAAACGAAACGCCCACCTTAAACGGCGCTCCTGTCGACACCACCGTGCCCGCCACCTCCGAGTACAGCTCCACTTTATCGTAGGCAGCCAGCCGCCCTTCTATGCTCAGCGTCGTGGGTATCAGGCCGCTCTCCGCCTGTTGCACCGCCACCTGTCGCGTCCGGTTCTCCTTAGGCTGCCGGGGCGGGGCCTCTTTTTGCCCCGAAAGGTAAGATGACACCATAAATCCGGCGCCCAGAATGGCTATGCCTAAGCCATAGATGAGAAGGCTTCTCGTTTTACTGTTCATACAAAACCCTGTTCAACTGGAGTAAAATAAACGAAGCGGCAAAAATACAATTTTTGCCATTACTTGTGGTGGTGGTGATGGTGACGGTTGGGTTCCGGCCGGCGGGTCTTTACCCGCCATGCGGCCGTCGCAAATGGGCTGCCGCGCAGCCGGAAATTGGTTTTTGATTTTTTGGGGCCTGCCCCGCATGGCATTATACGCCATGAGCATTATGCGCGGGGCCGCTACGCTGCGTAGCTCGCTATTCGCTCGGCCCTGCGGGCTGCCTCCCTGAGGTCGGCCCTACTCCGCATCGCTAGGCCGG
>CAYOTJ010000320.1:0-5165 GCA_964406855.1 uncultured Saprospiraceae bacterium | reverse complement strand
ACCTTATTTAACCCATTGAGCCCCACGCTCCCTCTCCCCGGTGTGAGTCCTTCTTTGGTGTACATTAGACTTGTTCATCTGGATCATCAAACGACTACGCACAAACCAGCGGCGTATGTACAAAGCCTGCCAGCGCAAACCATATCATATAAGGCGTAGCCCTGGCAGCCGCTCTTACTGTTGGCCCAGGGGGTGAAGCGGCATGGGCTGGCCGGGCCGGCGCCAAAGTCGGAGATAAATGCAATGCCAGCCCATGAGAGCGGAACACCCGGCGCCGCGCAGGATGATGTTCGGAGGTAAATGTTATGCGGCGGGGCCCATAAAAAAATCCCTCCCTTATAGCAAATCCGGCTCCTTTGGCAGCATTTTACTCCTGCGAAGGGCAACCTTTTAGCCATTTTACTCATTTTTGTTGTACAGACATTTGATTATGGTTCTCCAAGCCAGGATTTATGAATCTTGACTTGGATGGCTGTAACGTCTGGTTTTGCCACCATTTACAGGTTAGTAGCGGCAGGTTTTGTGTATAAGTTCACCGCGTTTGTTCGAATCTCGATGCACAAAATCTGCCGATGCGCAGTACAAGCTACGTCCATGAGTCTGTCTTCCATTAGCATTCAGCGGCCGGTATTGGCCACGGTTTTATCGGTTACCATCATTTTGTTTGGCATTATTGGCTATAGCTTTCTGGGCATACGCGAGTACCCGAGCGTAGACCCGCCCATCATTACGGTAACGACCAACTATACTGGCGCCAATGCCGACATTGTAGAGTCGCAGCTCACGGAGCCCGTGGAGCAGGCCGTAAACGGCATTGCGGGCATACGCTCCATCAGCTCGGTAAGCCGCGACGGGCGCAGCACCATCACGGTGGAGTTTAACCTGAACGTAGATTTGGAAACGGCGGCCAACGACGTGCGCGACAAGGTATCGCAGGTAGTGAGCACCCTGCCGCAGGACGCCGACCCGCCGGTGGTAGCCAAGGCCGACGCTAATGCGCAGCCTATCATTTTCCTCAACATACAGAGCGACCAGCGCTCGCTGCTGGAACTCACCGACATAGCCGAGAACGTATTTAAGGAGCGGCTCCAAACCATAGACGGCGTGAGTGAGATACGGGTATGGGGCGCCCGCACGTATGCCATGCGCCTGTGGATGGATCCCAACAAGCTGTCGGCTTATCAGCTTACGCCCCTCGATGTGCGCAACGCTCTGCTGCGCGAGAACATAGAGCTGCCCTCGGGCAGCGTAGAGGGCGCCAATACCGAACTGACGGTGCGCACCATGGGCCGGCTCACTACGCCGGAAGAGTTTAATAACTTAGTGTTAAAAGAAGAAGGAGGGCGCATTGTGCGCTTTCGCGACTTAGGCTATGCCGAGCTGGGGCCCCAGAACCTGCGCACCATACTGCGCCGCGACGGGGTACCGATGGTGGGCAACGCCATCATTCCGCAGCCGGGCTCCAACCACATTGAAATTGCCGACGAGTTTTACCGGCGCGTAGAGCAGATTAAAAAGGACATGCCGGCCGACATTAAGTTGGACATGGGCTTTGATAATACCCAGTTTATACGGGCCTCCATCTCGGAGGTAGAAGAGACCATTCTGACGGCTTTTGTACTGGTGGTGATCATCATTTTCCTTTTTCTGCGCGACTGGCGCACCACGGTGGTGCCGGTGCTGGCCATACCGATATCGCTCATCGGGGCCTTTTTTATTATGTATGTGGCGGGGTTCTCCATCAATGTGCTTACGCTGCTGGGCATAGTGCTGGCCATTGGGTTGGTGGTAGACGACGCCATAGTGGTATTGGAGAACATCTATGCCAAGATAGAGGCGGGCATGAGCCCGTTACAGGCGGCCCTATCGGGCTCGCGGGAGATTTTTTTTGCCGTTATTGCCACTACGGTGGCATTGGTGGCGGTGTTTTTGCCCATCGTGTTTTTGCAGGGCATAACGGGGCGGCTGTTCCGGGAGTTTGGCTACGTCATTGGGGGGGCCGTGGTCATCTCATCGTTTGTGGCCCTGACGCTGACACCGATGTTGTCGTCGAGGTTATTAAAAAAGCGGGCGGTAGAGCCTTGGTTTTATCGCGTCACGGAGCCGTTTTTCGTGGGCCTCAACAAAATATACAGCAACAGTTTACACGCCTTTATGCGGGCGCGCTGGTTAGGGTGGGCGATCATGATCATTTCGGGGGCCATCATTTACACTCTGGGGCGGGGGCTACCCTCCGAATTGTCGCCGCTGGAAGACCGCGGTCGATTGAGGGGGTTTGCGACAGCGCCGGAAGGGGCTACCTTTGAATACATGGACGCCTACATGACCCAGTTGGTAGACGTAGTGCGCAAGGGGGCCGACAATGAGCTGGCGGGGGTAATATCCGTTACGTCGCCGGGCTTTGGCGCTTCGTCTTCCGTCAACTCGGGCTCTCTGAACATCATCCTCAAAGACGCCGACGAGCGCGCCCTTACCCAGAAGGAAGTGCTGGCCAAGCTGGCGCCCCAGATTGCTTCGCTTACCGGCGCCCGCTCCTTCCTCTCCCAACTCCAAACCATAGGCAACAGCCGTGGCGAGCTACCCGTGCAGTTTGTGATACAGGCGGGCACGCTGGAGCAACTGCGCGAGGTGTTGCCTAAGTTTATGGAAGAAGTGGGCAAAGAACCCATCTTCAACGTATCGGAGCTGGACCTGAAATTCAACAAGCCCGAAATTCGCATCGAAATCGACCGCAACAAGGCCCGCGACTTAGGCGTATCTATGGCAGATGTGGGCCAGACCCTGCAACTGGGGCTCAGCGGCCAACGCTTTGGCTACTTCATTATGAACGGCAAGCAATATCAGGTCATCGGGCAGGTGCAGCGGGAAGATCGCGACTCGCCCGTGGATGTGCGCTCGTTGTATGTGCGCAGCCAGCGGGGCCAGATGGTACAGCTCGACAACTTGGTCACGCTGGTAGAAAAAACCACGCCCCCTACCCTGTACCGCTACAACCGCTTTGCCTCCGCTACGGTATCGGCCGGCTTGGTAGAAGGCAAAACCATAGGCGACGGCATAGCCGCTATGGAAGCCATTGCCGACCGGGTGCTCGACGACCGCTTTCTGACTTCGCTCTCCGGCTCGTCAAAAGACTTTGCCGAGAGTTCTTCCAGCCTTGGCTTTGCTTTCCTGTTGGCCATTGTGCTCATCTACTTAGTGCTGGCGGCTCAGTTTGAGAGCTTCCGCGACCCCTTCATCATTATGTTTACGGTGCCGCTGGCTTTGGCCGGCGCGGTGCTGTCGCTGTGGTACTGGGATCAAACGCTCAACATCTTCAGCCAGATCGGCATCATCATGCTGGTGGGCTTAGTGGCCAAAAACGGCATCCTCATTGTAGAGTTTGCCAACCAGCGCAAAGAACAGGGCCTCAGCAAAGGCGAGGCCATTCTGGAGGCCGCCGCCAGCCGCTTCCGGCCCATCCTCATGACGAGTATGTCGACCATATTGGGCACCCTGCCCATTGCGCTGGCCTTGGGCGCAGGCTCTGAAAGCCGTGTATCGATGGGCATAGCCGTGGTAGGCGGGCTGGTGTTCTCTACCTTGCTCACCCTGTACGTTATTCCGGCCATATACAGCTATTTGTCTACGAATGAAGCCAACGTCCTCATCGACATCAAAGAAGAGGAAGAGGAGATGGTTTCAGTCTGATGAAAAACTCCTATCTTCGCCGCTCAAAATCAAAGGACCAGGAAAACACGCTACGTATGATTCGCCGGACAGAAATCAGCAAGCTGCTGCAAAACCCGCCCTTCGACACCGAAGTAACCGTCATGGGCTGGGTGCGCGCCTTCCGCTCGCGCCGTTTTATAGCCCTCAACGACGGCTCCTGCGCCGATACGCTACAGGTGGTTGTCGACTTTGAAAACTTCGATGAAGACCTGCTCCGCCAAATCGACTTCCACTCGGCTATCCGCGTCACCGGGCAGTTGACGGCCAGCCAGGGCGCCGGCCAAACCATGGAAGTGCTGGCCCGCGAGCTGGAAATCCTCGGCGGCTGCAACCCGGAGGAATATGTGCTTCAGCCCAAGCGGCAGACGATGGAGTTCCTGCGGGAGAACGCCCACTTCCGCATGCGCACCAATACGTTTAGCTCGGTATTCCGCATCCGCCATGCCGTGGCCTACGCCATCCATAAGTACTACAACGACCGCGGCTACTACTACATGCACACGCCCATCATCACCGGTAGCGACGCCGAGGGCGCCGGCGAGATGTTCCGCGTAACCACCCTTGACCCCGTCAATCCGCCCCGCACCGAAGACGGCCACGTCGACTGGTCGGAGGACTTCTTCGGCAAAGCCACCAACCTCACGGTATCCGGGCAGCTACAGGGCGAAATTGCCGCCTTGGCCTTAGGCAAAGTATATACCTTCGGCCCCACTTTCAGGGCTGAAAACTCCAATACCACCCGCCACTTGGCCGAGTTCTGGATGATTGAGCCCGAGGTAGCCTTCTTCGACATCGAAGACAACATGAACCTCGCTGAGGACTTCGTCAAGTACCTCATCAACTATGTGCTCGACCACCATCCCGCCGACCTCGCCTTCCTCGATCAGCGCATCCAGGAGGAGGAAAAAGCACTGCCGCAGGACAAGCGCCGCCCCATGGGCTTGCTGGAGATGCTTCGCTTTGTTGTAGACAATGACTTTGAGCGCATCACTTACACCGAGGCCGTCAACATCTTGCGCGAGTCGAAGCCTTTCAAGAAAAAGCAATTCCAGTTTGAGCCCACCTGGGGCGCCGACCTCCAGGCCGAGCACGAGCGCTACTTGGTGGAAAAGCACTTTCAGAAGCCCGTCATCGTGCGCAACTACCCGCGCGACATTAAGGCCTTCTACATGCGCCTCAACGACCAACAGCCCGACGAGCCGGGCCGTACCGTAGCCGCTATGGACATCCTCTTCCCCTACATTGGCGAGGTCATCGGCGGCTCGCAGCGCGAAGAGCGCTACGACAATCTTCTGGGTCGCATCCACGAAATGGGCCTGCCCGAGGAAGACCTCTGGTGGTACCTCCACCTGCGCAAGTTCGGGGGCTGCCCCCACGCAGGCTTCGGCATGGGCTTCGAGCGCATGGTGCTGTTCATCACCGGCATGACCAACATCCGCGACGTCATCCCCTTCCCC
>CAYOTJ010000319.1:0-5180 GCA_964406855.1 uncultured Saprospiraceae bacterium | reverse complement strand
AACTCCATTACCTTACCGGCGCCAAAGTCGTAGAGGACGACAAAAGAGGAACCTCCGTCGGTCGACTTCCACAGTTTGTTCTCTGAGCCTAAGTAGAGGTGGTCGGCATAGCGGTAGTCGAAGTACAAACCACTCGACGACGACTCTACATAGCTTTCATTGGGGATGAGGTTTAGTGAAGGAAGATTTACGATGGGGCCGTTGAAGGTAGCGGGCACGCGCTGCGACTGCATGTCGCCCACCCACCATCGATTGAAGTATACGGTGCGGTTGTCGAGCGGGTTTACGTAGCCTGTGGGTTCTTCTACGCCGCCTAAGTGCAGGTAGTCTCCGGTGTTGTAGGTTTGGTACCAGGCGCCATTGCCGTTGTGGTATTTACCGCCTACGAGGATGTCTTCATTCCAGCCTGAGCCGAAGCCCCAGAAGTCGGCGCCCGTGACGCCGCGCTTCCGCGACTCATGGCTGATGAGCTCGTCGTCTGAGTAGTTGATGCCGCCGTCGGAAGCCACCCAGATATCGTTGCCATTCACTTCAATGGCCTGGATGTCGGCATGAACCCACTCTAATCGGGTGGTATTGGCGGCGCCTATTGCCTGAAAGGTTTGACCTCCGTTCGACGATTCCGACAGGCGTATGGTGCCTACCCATATTTTGTTGGGGTTGGTGGCCGAGGCCTCCAGGTCGAAGTTGTAGTAGCCTTGGTGGTAGCCGTCGCTGTAGGCGGCCACGTTCCAGGGGTGTTGGTTGGGGTCGTTGTAGGGGCCGCCGATCTGGCCGCTGGGGTTGGTCCAGCTTTCGCCCTGATTGTCGCTGCGCCATAGGCCGATCCAGCCGTCGTCGCCGGCTTTGCTTTCGCCGATGAGTACCACGTACACCCGGTTGGGTTGGGCGGGGGTTACGGCAATTTTGCCGCCGCCGTCATTGGCTTCATTGGCGTTTTGGGGCGCGTACCAGCCCTGGGTTTGGAGTTCCCAATCGAAGCCGTGGTTGGTAGAGCGGAAGAACTCTCCCTTTTTGAGGGCGCTGTTGGCCCGCAGGGCGTACACGACAGCCGGATTGGTTGGATGAAAGTCGATATCCCAGCAGGTTTGGGTCCACACTTGCGTCCATTGTTGGCCGCCGTTTACGCTGCGATAGAGGCCGCGCTCGCAGGCTAAATACACGGTATCGGGTTGGGCGGGGTGATATTTTATTTCATAGCCGTCGCCGTCGAAGAAGAGCACTTCGGCCCAGCTATCGCCGCCGTCGGTGGTGCGGTATAGGCGGCGGTTGGCGGCTGCTAACACCTGATTGGGGTCGGCGGGGTGTATTTGAACGGCGCCTACCCCGACAATGGGTTGCGTGGCCGTTGTCAATTGCCAGTTGAGGCCCTTGTCGGTGGTTTTATACACGCCGCCGCCTTCCGTGCCGGCGAATAAAATATCGGGATTGGAGATCGACTGGTCGATGCAGTATACGTTCACCTGGAGCGAAACCGGCATTTCCCCTCCTTCGGCATAAGTCTCTACAGGGCCGAGGCTTTGCCATAGGGGCGGGTCGAGGCGGGCTGCCGAGCTGCCGCGCTGCTCTCTGAGCTGGCGGTAGTGCAGTTCTTCCTGTTCGGGCGAGGCCGGGCGTATGTAGCCTTCCGCATTGAGGTAGGGCGCCACCTTGCGCCGCCAGTAGCGGTAGTTTTGGGTGTGTAGGTTTTTGACAAAGGTATTTTGCAGGTAGTGCTGAGCAAAGAGCCAGTCGACCTCCAGCACATTGGGGTCGGCGCTGTACATGAGCTGAGCCCAGGCCGGCAGCGCCTCTGCGGCCGACGGCATAGCTTTAAAGTAGCTATTGCGGTTCTGCGCGCTCAGCCCTCCGATGAGGAGCAAGCTGAGGATAAAGTTGATTAGCGTTTGTTTCATACGTTTGAAAGGTATGGCGCCTTGGGCAGATTTTTATGCAAAGAAACACAACCGGATAAAATATCTGTGCACGAAATCTGCCTATGCAACCGATGGAATATGCGTTGACAAGGCAAAGGTAGGTTGCCAATGGCGTAATGAGTTGTTGGCTGTACGACAGAGTCTACCAGTCGAAGGCTAATTGCTTTGGGGTTGGCTTTTTCGATTCGCTTTATCTGCACTAAAATAAACCCTATATTTGCGCGTTATTTCGCTTATTCACGAAAATAACCCGACAAAATGCGGACGATTTTTCTCACGTGCAGCCTGCTTGTGGCTGCCATTTCTTCAACATTTGCACAAAACCAGTCCATGGATTCATTGAGTTACAGCTTAGGCGTACTGATGGCCCAGAATCTTCAACGCCAAGGATTTGGCGAGATTGATGCCACCTCTATGGCTGCCGGCATCAGCGATGTCATTGCGGGTAAAACCCTTCAGATCGACCCGGCCCAGGCCAATACCATCGTCAATGAATACCTTGAAGCTCAGCAAATGAAGCAACACGGCGCGAATAAATCGGCAGGTGAAGCCTTCCTGACGGAAAACGCCAAGCGCCAAGGCGTGACGGTATTGCCCAGCGGCTTGCAGTATGAAGTGCTCAAGGCAGGCGATGGCCCCAAACCTGCTGCATCCAATCGCGTAACGGTACACTACCACGGCACCCTCATCGACGGTACGGTATTCGACAGCTCTGTCGAGCGCGGCACGCCGGCTACCTTTGGCGTTACCCAGGTTATCCAGGGATGGGTGGAAGCCCTGCAACTTATGCCCCAGGGCTCGAAGTGGAAGTTGTATATTCCCTACAACTTAGCCTATGGCGAGCGTGCCGCAGGCGCTAAGATTCAACCTTTCTCAGCGCTTATTTTCGAGGTAGAGTTGATCAGCATTCAATAATAGCTTGGTTTTACTGCACTATGCCCAGCACCCTGAATTCGGTGCGGCGGTTGGCCTGTAATTGGGCTTCTGTGCAGTTTACGCCATCGCGACAATCGTTTACCGGCAGCGTTTCTCCGTAGCCTTTGGCCACTAAGCGCTGCCGGTCTACGCCTTTTTCGGCCAACCAACGCACAATGGCGTCGGCCCGGCGCTGCGACAAGCGCTGGTTGTAGTCGTTGCCGCCCACGGCATCGGTATGCGAGCTGATCTCTACGATCACATCCGGGTTGGCATTTACCAATCTCAGCATCTTCCAGAGTTCCGGCACACTTTCGGCTTTTACGCTCGACCGGCCGGAGTCGTAGTATACATTTAGCAAATAAGCGTCGGCGCCGTCTTCATAGCGGCCTTCGCTGCGCTTGAAGTTGCCTTCAACGCCCTCCAGTACTTTACCCGGGGTCTTGGGCGGGTTGGCTGCCGGTTTGGGCTCGGAAGCAATTTCCGGGGCTTCTTCCTGCCATTGCAGCGTCCATACTACTTTAAGCGTATCGCTGATGCCCGCATGACGGGCGCAGGCCTCTAAGGTGTCGCGCAGGTATTCGGGGTCTTGGCTGATGAGGTAGAGGCAGGCATTCCAGGGCAGCCAGCTTTGCCAGTGCCCGTCGTCGGAGGTTTGCTGCATAGCGGACGAGCCTTCCAGAGAGAAGGCCACGGCCTGATCGACGCGCCTGCCATCGGTACGCCTTACCTGTACGTCGAGCACTACGCCCTTGGGGCGGAAGTAGTAGATGTCGTCTTTACCTGCTCCTCCGGGGCGGTTGGAGGTAAAATAGCCTACATTGCGTGCTGCATCGATGATGAGCCCGAAGTCGTCGGCAGAAGTGTTGATGGGGTAGCCGAGGTTTTCAGCCTGCCCCCAGTTGCCGGCGCCCAAGTCTTCGGAACGGTAAATGTCTTGCCCGCCTAAGCCCGGCCGGCCGTCGGAGGCAAAGTAGAGCTCGCCTTCAGCATGGTAATAAGGATAGAGCTCATCGCCTTCGGTATTGACATTGGGGCCCAGATTGATGGGGTCGCCCCATTTGTCGCCGGCCCGCATACAAACGTAAATGTCTTTGCCGCCAAAGCCGCCCGGCCGGTCGGAGGTAAAAAACAAGCGTTGACCGTCGGGCGATAGGGCAGGATGGGCGCAGGAAAAGGTAGGACTGTTGAAGGCCAGCGGCTCTGCATTGCCCCACAGGCCGCCCATCACCTGGCGGGCCATCAGTATCTCCAAACGACGTATGGCCCGGCTATCGCGGCGCGAAGGCGCCTGATTGCGGGTGAAATACATCTCCGTACCGTCTTCGTTGAAGGTTACAATGGCCTGATTGGCTTCTGTTTTGAGGTGGTGGGAGAAAACCTCAACGCTGTCGTAGGCAATAATCCGGTTGGTGAAGGGATCAACCTCTTGTGGGCGGATGTAGTACAGGTCGTAAAAGGCTAAGTTGTTGTCCTTGCGGCGCACGGAGCCAAACACCAATCCGTCGTCGTAGAAGGCGGGGCCCAGGTCGCTGTCGGGGCCGTTAAAATCAGGATGGTCGAGGG
This sequence comes from uncultured Saprospiraceae bacterium, assembly GCA_964406855.1. Classification (GTDB taxonomy): domain Bacteria; phylum Bacteroidota; class Bacteroidia; order Chitinophagales; family Saprospiraceae; genus JAUMBM01. The sequence goes on along the minus strand of CAYOTJ010000319.1, from coordinate 783 downwards.
CTACCCGCTGCGACTGCCGATGGGTGAGGGTCTCCCGATACCCGCAGGCATCTTCGAGCGCAGGGCGGCGCGAATCATAGGGCTTGCGCAGCAGGAAGTTGTTGAAGGCCTCCTGAGCCGGATCGCAATAGCCATTTTGCAGGAGCATCAGGCCATGGTAATAAAACCATATCGCCTCCGGTTCGGGCAGCGCGATGGCCTGGGCATACCACTGCTCGGCCTGCTTGTAGTCGCGCAGGCGACGGTAGGCCTCGGCTGTGCCCACTATGGCTTCCCTGCGCTCGGTTTTTTTGCGCATTACAGGTTGAAAAGCCTCAATGGCTGCCTCGTATTGCAGCGTTTCCATCAGTTGGCGGGCCTTTTTGAGCTTGCCCGACTGGGCTGATAAGCTGCCCCCAAACCCGGTTGTCAGACATAAGACAACCGCCAGCAGGTAGTTTTTTCTCATAGATCAATTCATTTTAGGGCTTGCAAAGGGTTGGGAATACATAGATCGGCCATATTTACCACATTAATCCGTCTATCACGATCATAACCCCAAAGGTAAGGCTCGCTAAACCATTGGTGGTGAAAAAAGCGAGGTTTACCCGGTTGAGGTCGTCAACTTTTACCAAAGTATGCTGGTAGGCCAGCAAGGCGACAAACACAGCGGCGCCTACCCATTGAATCCAGCCAAAATCGGGCCATGCAACTCCTTGCCAGTACACTGCCCCCAGCAGCAGCAAGCCACTGAAGAGGTGCAGCCCGTTCGACAGTGCCAGGGCCCGCTTTCTGCCCAGTCGG
>CAYOTJ010000318.1:1050-5187 GCA_964406855.1 uncultured Saprospiraceae bacterium | reverse complement strand
CTGTGGATGATGGCAGCCAGTACTTTATTGCTCAGCTTGACGTGGGCCGCCTCTAAGCCGTGTTCTTTGCGTTGCTTGGCGACGAGGTGCCGTTTGGCAATTTCGATCTTTTCTTCCAGCGAGTAACCGCTCAGGTCGATGATCTCCATGCGGTCGAGCAGCGGCTGCTGTATGGTGCTCAGGGAGTTGGCCGTAGCGATGAACAATACCTTGGATAGGTCGTACTCCTGCTCTACGTAGTTGTCGTAAAAGCTGTTGTTTTGCTCAGGATCCAACACTTCGAGCAGGGCTGAAGAGGGGTCGCCCCGAAAGTCGCGGCCCACCTTATCGATTTCGTCGAGGATGAAGACCGGGTTGGAGGCGCCGGCTTTTTTGATCGACTGCATGATGCGCCCCGGCATAGCTCCAATATACGTTTTGCGGTGACCCCGTATTTCGCCTTCATCATGAACGCCGCCCAGCGACATGCGGATGAATTTGCGCTTCAGCGCACGGGCTATGGATTTGCCCAGCGAGGTCTTACCTACGCCCGGAGGGCCTACTAAGCACAGTATGGGCGCCTTCATATCGCCTTTGAGCTTGAGCACCGCTAAATGTTCGAGGATGCGCTCTTTGATTTTTTCGAGGCCGTAATGGTCTTTATCGAGCACATCCTGTACCCGCTTGAGGTTAAAATCGTCCTGGGTGAGTTCGTTCCAGGGCAAATCGAGCAGGAACTCCAGGTAGTTGAACTGGATGTGAAACTCCGGCGCCTGGGGATTCATCCGGCGCAGGCGCAGCAGCTCGCGGTCGAAAGCTTCGGCAGTGGCTTTGGGCCAGGGCTTAGTTTCGGCACGTTGAGCCAGTTTATTGAGGTCGTCTTCGTGGGAGCCTTGCCCCAGTTCCTCCTGTATTGTGCGGAGTTGCTGGTTGAGAATGTAGTCGCGCTGTTGCTTTTCCATATCGCCGCGCACCTTGGTTTCGATCTGATCCCGGATTTCCAGGATGCGCAGTTCGTTGTTGAGCTCTAAGAGTACGCGGTTGGCCTTTTCGCTGAGGTCGTCAATCTCAAGTATACTTTGCTTGACGTTCATCTCGGCATTGAGGTTGGAGGAGATGAAGTTGAGCAGGAAGCCGGGGTTGTGGATGTTGCGCAACACAACGGCCGCTTCTCCGGGTATATTGGGCGACAGCTCGATGATCTGGCGGGCCTGATCGTGGATGGTAGCGATGAGGGCGTCAAACTCCAACTTATTGCGGGGCGCCACATATTCCAGCGCCTCTATGTGGCCCTCCATGAAAGGGTGGCTGTTGGTAACCCCTACAATACGGCAACGACGGCGGCCCTGAAGTATGGCCGTGATGGTTCCGTCGGGCATACGCAGCAGCTTGAGGATGCGGGCTATGGCGCCAACATTATAGAGGTCGGCCGCTTCGGGCTCTTCTACATTGCTGTCGCGCTGGGCTACTACGGCCACTAACCGGTTGGTTTCGTAGGCCCTGTTGATGGCTTTTATGGAGCGATCCCGGCCCACCGTAATGGGCACGACGATATTGGGAAACAACACCGTGTTTTTCAATGCGAGTATGGGAAGTACCTCCGGGTATACCTCTTCAGGACTGGCTTCCTCTTCATCCTCTATCGGGATCATGGGCAAGAAGTCGGCTTCGTCTTCAAAACCTCGGTGCGCAAAAAAATCTTCAAACATAGAACTGATGGTCGTTTGGGCTGACACTTGGCGCGCGTTTGTGACGTTGTTATGCGGGCTTGCAGGCACAAAGTCGCCAGAATGGCAGCAGAAGGGGCGTATTACCCCGTATGAAGCCAAGGCAAAACTTATGCCACAGGCTAAGAGGGCAAAGTTACAACCTTTTCCGGCCATAGCGTCATACAGGACGGCAAAAAAACGACAAAAGGGCAGAAAAGCGTTGGTTTTGTGGTATCTTTGCCCACTACAAAGCAAATCATGCCGCACCCCCTCTCCATCCTCATCACAACGCATAACGAGGCCGATCATCTACCTGCGCTATTGGCCGGTATAGCCGGCTGGAGCGACGATGTGCTTGTAGTGGACTCTTTCAGTACCGACGCCACGCCCGATCTGGCCCGTAAGGGCGGCGCACGGGTATTACAGCGCGCTTATGCGGGGCCGGCCGACCAAAAAAACTGGGCTATCCCCCAATTGAAATACGAATGGGCCCTCATCCTCGACGCCGACGAGCGGGTAAGCCCCGAGCTGCGGGCCGAAATTGACGCCCTTCCCGCCGACGCGCCCATCGACGCCTACTGGATACCGCGCCGCAACTACTTCATGGGCCGCGAGGTGCGCTTCAGCGGCTGGCAAGGCGATGCGGTAGTGCGCCTCATTCGCCGCGACCGCTGCCGCTACGATGGCAAGCAGGTGCACGAGGAGATCGATACCGCCAACCTGCGCATAGCGCGGCTGCGACATCCCATCGACCATTACACCTTCCGCAGCGCCGCGCACTTTTTAGCCAAGATGGAGCGCTATGCGCGCTGGTCGGCCCAGGATCATGCCGGGCGCACCCCCAAGGTGGGGTTTTATCACTTAGCCGTTAAGCCGGCCTTTCGCTTTTTTAAGCACTACGTCCTCCAGCAGGGCTTTCGAGATGGCAAGGTGGGTTTTGTCATCAGCGCCATTATGGCCTGGGGCGTATTTTTGCGGTACCTCAACCTGCTGGAGGCGCGCCGGAGCAACCGCCCCGCCCCGCAGAACAACGGATAAACCAAACCAAACCATGAAAGTAGAACACATAGGCATTGCCGTGCGCGATCTGGCTTCGGCCAACGATCTTTTTGCCCGACTGTTGGGCGCTGCGCCCTACAAAGAGGAATCGGTAGCCTCCGAGCATGTAACCACCAGTTTTTTCATGGCGGGCACAGCTAAAGTAGAGTTGCTGGAAGCCACCTCACCGGATGGCGCCATCGCTAAATACATCGAAAAGCGGGGCGAAGGCATTCACCATATTGCCTTTGAGGTTGATGATATTTACGCCGAGATGGAGCGGCTGCGGGCTGATGGTTTTCAGTTGCTCAACGAAGCCCCAAAACAAGGCGCCGACAACAAGCTCGTGTGCTTTGTACACCCCAAAACGGCCAATGGCGTATTGGTGGAGCTTTGCCAAACCATCCGTTAGTTGAGCCGGTATATGCGCCAGAAGGGCGTGCGATCGAGCCAGCCATTGAAATTGAACAAGCGAATCCAGTCGGGAAAGCTGGCAAATACGCGCTCGTAGCGGCCGTCGAGTTCGCGGGCCAAACGGGGGTTGGAGGTCATCAGCAGTTGCGGCCCCGCAACGCCTGCCGGAATGGCCTCGGGGGCCGCTATCTCCTTTAGCACAAGGCCAGGCCGCCGGTAATACCAGGCGTTGGCAAAGGTGGCATTGGCCTCGCCTTCGATGAGGTAAAGCGTAGCCGGCTCGGGCTGATGGCGATAGAGGTAGCGGTGTACGGCATGCTGATCGTCGGGGGCTTTGAGGCAGACGACGGCTAAAGCGGCGAGGTTTACATACCAAAAGGCGCGGCTCAGGCGGCGACCCCACAAGCCGTTGATCCAGGCGATGAAGCCGGGGCGGCGGCGAGCCCACAACTCCAGGCCATAGATGGCAAATACCGGCGCAAAGGCAACGATCGGAAACAAAAACCGCCCCTCTTTATGCCCAATGAGGCTATGGACGACCAAAAAAGGCAAGGTGGCCCATACCATGGGGTTGCGGACATTGTAGCGGTTTACGAGCGCCCAACCCGCAAGGTACACCAGACTGAAGGGAGGAATAAGCGCTACAAACACAGCCCCGAAGTAATACCACCAGGGCGATACGCCGTATTCGGCGGCCTTGCCTTCAATGAGGTTTTGCTCAAAATAGCGCCAGGCCGTAAACGTCCACTCGCCATAATACCAGCGATCGACGGCTACGCCTATGGCTACAGTTGCCAGCCCGGCCAACGCCATGACGGCCAGCTTGCCGGGGGCGTCGCGGCGCGCCAGCGCCAGCCACAACCCCAGTCCGGCTATCAAAAAAGCCGCCTGATAGCGGAACACAAATGAAAGCCCCAGCAACAAACCCGCTACCGCATAGCGCCCTGCCCGGCCTTCGGCCGTGGAGAGCAGGGTGCAGTAACCCAGCAAAAAAAAG
>CAYOTJ010000318.1:0-1040 GCA_964406855.1 uncultured Saprospiraceae bacterium | reverse complement strand
TAACACAGGGGCGCCAGCCATTGGCGCAGCGGCTGATGGTTGATCTCGGGCTCGTACAGCCGCACCAATTGCCAGCCCGCCCACAGGGCTAAGCCCCCCGATACAAAGCGCAAAAAGGTGACGATGGCAAAGGGATCGGCCAATCCTATGACGTCCAGCAATTGCCACAGCCCTATTACGATGGCGGGCTGAAGGCTGGGCCGGATGCGGGCGGCATGCTCCCAGGGCAGCGCCTCGGCGGGCGTGAGCCCCAGGCGGTAGCCTGCAAACTCAAGTAGCTGAAAATGCTCGTCGAAGCTGAAATAGCCCCCCGAGAACCAGGCCGCCAGCGCATAGACCGCTATGCTCCATTTTAGCCATTGATTGCTGCGCTCCGGTATTGCCATGATGCGGGTGTTGTGCGGTATGGGTGCAAAAGTAGAAAGTTCTAAGTACCTTACAGCGTTTTGTTTAATCGTAGGTTAAACGCTCGCCGCTTTCCTTATCTTTACCGCGAGCCCGAAGAAAAAATGAAGGGATGCACAGGGCTCATTGACGAAGAAATATAAGGCCTATGGAACTCGAAGCTTTGCGCGCCGAACTGCGCACTCAATTACTCGTTGAGCTGCTGCCGGCTCTGGAACTGCTGGCCCGGCAGGCTGCGCCTTCGGGGGAGGCCTCTACGGAGGTCATTTTGCTAAAAGCCCGCCTTGAGCAGCTCAATCGCGACCGCGGGCGCGGGCTGCTGAGCTACGAAGAATACGACCGACTCAACAACCGGCTGCGCGCCGACTTCCTCGACCTGGTCAATCGGCTTACGGCCAAAGACCTGCTGCCTGCCGATGCGCCTGCCGACGCGCCCAGGGCCGAAGGCGCGCTGTTGCACCAGATACCGCCCCGTATGCAAACGGGCCAGGAAGTGCGCTGTCGGGTGCGCTTGGCTTACGATGAAGACGACATAAGCCAGGGCCTCGATACCTCCCTGCCTACCGAAATCCAGCCGCTGCGCGTAGATCGCATCATGCAGGTGCGCCTATTCGACGCCTCCGCCGAGCCGGCCT
>CAYOTJ010000317.1:0-5187 GCA_964406855.1 uncultured Saprospiraceae bacterium | reverse complement strand
TGCCGATACCGTTGACGCTGGTAGCGCGATTGCCGATGGCCACAATTGACTGCAAGCCTTCGTCTACGCGATAGTCGCCCAACGGAGTTTTTAGCCCGGCAGCCAGGATAAAATCCAATTGGTTTTCGCCCAACTCCAGGGAGTAGGGATTGTAGCGCAGGTAGAGCGAGAGGTCTTGCAAGCCGCTGCGACTGTTTTCAAAACCCAGCTCATTGAGCACGGTGGGATCGGCATCTCCTTCGGCCTTGATATGCGGCAGGCTCATCACCACATCTAAGCGATTGGTGAGGCCATAGGCGCCGTAAATCGAAGCGCTTGTGAGGGTGACTTCATTGAATACGGGTACGCCGTCGGCATCGTTGGGGGCCAGTAATACTTTATCGTATTGCTCATAGGCATAAGAAAGGGCCACCGAGCCTTTGCCCTTGCCGTTCATGAAGCCGCTCACTAAGCTCTGGGCCTGCATGGAAGCTGGGCCAAGCAATAAGATCAGCGAAAAAATGGGAAAAAGTGACTTACGCATGGTAATGCTTGTCTTTAAATTGTTTTCAACCTTGGTTTTGTCAAGGCCCAATGAATTTATAGTTTCTCCAAGCTAAGATTTGTGAATCCTGACTTGGAGAACTATAGAAAAGCTTACTGTGAAAGCTTTTTCGTTGGGCCGGTGTGTTGAGCTGCTCTTCACTCCCCCATTTACGGTTGTCTGCTATGGCTTAGATTGGTTCGGTAAATATTTTTTGAACATTGCGGTTTATTTGGGCCATTGTGTTTGTCTATGCCTGCGCATAAACCTGCCTAAGCGCAGCCTGTATTCAGCTCATCCAAGGTTCAACGCCTATGGCCTAGGGATGGCAGCGGTATGGCCCCCGGTGGTTGGATGCTGAGCTCGGGCTATAAAAGTTGCGGGGGCCATAATAGCGAACAGCCCGGCGCCGCCCGTGGTGTAAAAAGCAGATGAATGCTTTGCGGCGAGGCCCCAAAAAAATATTTACTGCTATACGGGTCTGGATCAGGAGAAGCGCGCGACGACCGTTTGGTTTCCTTTTACGGGTTGGTCGATGGCCACCTCTACTTTGGCGTCGAGGGGGAGGAAGAGGTCGACGCGGGAGCCGAATTTGATGAAGCCCATTTCGCTGCCCTGGGCTACGGTTTGGCCTTCGCGGAGGTAGTTGACGATGCGGCGGGCTACGGCGCCGGCGATTTGGCGGATGAGGATTTCACCTCTTGGGGAGGCCAGCACTACGGTGGTGCGCTCGTTGTGGGTGCTGGCTTTGGGGTGCCAGGCCACGAGGTATTTGCCGGGATGATAGCGGTAGTAGCTGACCTGACCGGGCAGGGGGTTCCAGTTGACGTGTACGTTGAGGGGCGACATGAAGATGCTGATCTGGAGGCGTTTGCCCTGGAAGTACTCGGGTTCTTCGGCTTCTTCGATGACCACTACTTTGCCGTCGGCGGGGGCGTAGATGAGGTTGTCGTCGGCGGAGGGTATGCTGCGGCGGGGGTAGCGGAAAAACTGGACGATGAAGAGGAAGAAGAGGGCGCCGGCGAGCAGCGACCAGCGCAGCAGCGCGGGGGCGGTAAAGAATACGAGGGCGTTGAGGCCCAGCAGCGCCAACAGTACGATGGCTAAGGTGGCAAATCCTTCGCGATGCAGCATGACTCTGTACTTTATTTGGAGTATGTGTTTTGGGGCGGCAGGCGCAATGGCGGCCAAAGTTCCTAAATCTTTTGGAAATGGCCGGGGGCAATGGCTATTTTTTCGGAGTTTTGCGGGGCTTTAGCCTCGGGACGCTGGTATTCGGCGGGGCAAAACACAGCGATATGGATACATCAGACTTGAAGTCGGCGACGGCCGGGCCGGCTAAACCCGCATGGGATGGCGGCTATGCTTCGCCTTGGCCGCTGCGGCTGGCGGTGGCGGGCTTGCTGTTGCTGCTGTTGCTGGCGGCTTTGTACTGGCGGGAGCGGGTGATTATGATAGATGCCGCCTGGGCCAGGATATTGGAGTGAGTTACTGTTTTACGATCTTTTGGGTATACCAACCTTGGTCTGTTCGGATGGCGGCCATGTATACGCCTGCCGGCAGGTGCTGCAAGTCGACATTCCATTCTGTAACGACGGCATCCGACGCCTGGCTGAGCACCAGCCGACCTGCGGCATCGCGCAGTTGAATTTCGAGCTGAGCGGGGCCGGCGGTTGAGCGGATATGCAAGACTTCATTTACAGGATTGGGGCCTATGACCAGCTCGCCCCGATTGGGTTGAGGCCCGACGGAGGTAGTACAACCGACGACCCGGACGGTGATTGTAAGGCCCAACGGCTGAATGAAGTTGGGGCAAATCGAAGGAGCGCCCTCTACGGTATAGTTGCCGCCGGTAGCGACGGCTAAAGTAGCGCCGGTTTCGGGCAGCGGTTGCCCGTTGCGAAACCAGGTGATGTTGGTGTCGTAGGGTGAAAGTAGGGTGAGGAACATGGTGTCGCCCTGGCAGACTACGAACGACTCCAGCTCGGGGTCGAAGGTGTAGTCGCCCTCGTGTGAAACGACAGGAAGCAGAAAAACGAGACCATCGACCAATATTTCAGCCGAGGCTTCGGTGCAGCCCCCCTGGGTAGCATCTACGCGAAAGTAGTAGAGCACGTCGTCCTGGGTGATGGTCAGGGTTTGGCTGGTAGCGCCGGCGACGGGCGCCCAGGCGCCGTCGGGCCAGGTTCGCTTGTACCATTGATAACTGTCATAAGCCTGGGTAGACAGTACGCCCTGCGCATTGGGGCACAGCAGGTTGTCGCCGCTGACGGTGGGGGTAAAATCGCATTGGGCGGCCAATGAGGCCGAAGCCAGCAGCGCGACGACAAAGCAGGTAAATGTCTTCATAATTTTGTTTGTTTTTTGAGGATTATTTGATTGAAGACGGGCTTTTTGCCTGCCGGGTTGGGTAGGATACGGAAAATTATTTTTGTGCGATGTGCATACGGCTGAATAAGACTGCGCCGGCTATGCAGGCCAGTAAGGCCGTCCCAGGCGGCAAGCTCCACACCAACTGCCCCAGGGCATAAATGATGATTTGAGATAATGGCAGACGGGGCGGCATGGGCGACGGTTTTTTATACCCGGTTAATCCATTGTTCTATTTCAGGGCGGTATACGGCGCCAATCGACAGCTTGTGATCGGCCAGCACGATTTCCGAAGCGGCAAAGTCGACCTCCTGTATGTAGTGAAAATTGACTACATAGTTGCGGCTCACCTGAAGGAAATTGTTGTTGCCAAGCTTGGATTTAAGCTTGCGCAGCGAGGTTTTAATGGCATAACGCTTTCCCTGATGGTGCAGGTAGCAGTAATTGCCGTCGGCTTCTATGTATTCTATCTCCGAAACCTTGATCTTAAATAAAGTACTGGATCGACTTACAAAAAGATAATCGGTAATGGCCTGGTTGCGGGTCCAATGGTCAATGGCCTGACCAATGACGATGGGATGCCCCCTGCGCGCCAGCGCCATCTCAATAGCGCTTTTTAACGAGAGCAGATTAAAAGGCTTAATCAGGAAAGCCTCAGGGCGCAGACCGTGAACGGCGTTGTACAATTCGGGATCGGTGCTGCTGGTCATGAAGATGACCGGAATGTTGCGAAGCGAAAGCACCTTGGCCAGATCAACGCCGGTTTCAGGGCCATTGAGGTATACGTCTACCAGCGCCAGATCGGGGAGTTGTTCATCGAGTAAGGCGGCGGCGGCGGCTACACTGTTCTGTATGGGCAGCAGCTCGTACTCCAGCTCTTCGATCAACATCTCTACTTCGGTGGCAAACAACACATTATCTTCCACTAATAGCACCCGGAGTTTTCGCATCGTATTTTTTACAATTTACATAAAGTTCATAGTGATTTTGCAAAAATAAAAACGTTTGCAAGTTTTTTTTACTTTTTCATTAAAAAACTGAGTGTAATTTTTGCGCCTCCCGTCTCAGGGTTTTCTATGGCGATGCTGCCGTTGTTGCGCTGCATAAGCTCTGCACAAAGCCGAAGCCCCAGGCCGGTGCCGGGTTCCCCGGCCGAGCCGCTGGAAGAATAAAAAAAATGTGGATCGTCGAATTTATCGATGACTTGTTGCGGAAATCCGGGGCCGGCATTTTGTATGGTAAGGCATGCCTGAGATTCCGAAGTTGTTTCGAGGGCTATGACGATGTTATTTCCCGGCGGGCTGAATTTGATGGCATTATGCAGTACGTTGCGCACTGCCACAGCTACGGCCTGAGGCGCAGCTGTAACCAGGCAAGCCTCCGGGCAGGGGCCCTTGTAGAGCGCTATATGCTTGGCAGCGGCAGCGCCGGCGAGTTGCTTCCACTCTGCGGCTATAATCTCACATAAATCGACGTGGGCGAACGCCATTTCTCCGCCGGGCATAGATTGAGCCCATTGAACGAGGTTGTCCAGCAAATGGCGCAATTCCAGCAATTGGCTATCGATGAGGCCGCTGATTTTTTCGATGTCGTCCCAGCGTTGTTTGCGCACTAAGAAGGTCAGTTTTTCGGCCATGCCAAACAGGCTGAGCATGGGATTGCGAATCTCGTGCCCGATCATGCCCATCATTCGGTCTTTAAAAGTATTGAGCTGGGATAACGAGTCGTTTTGCTTTTCTATCAGGAGTTTATCCTCGTAGAGTTGTCGGGTGCGGGCGGCTACTTCTGCTTCCAGACGGCGGTTGGCCAGCCGTTGGGTGTTAAGCCTCAGTTGAATATAGGCGCCTACGCTTAAAGTCAGCGCAAGACCGTACAGCGCCAATGCCCACCAGCGCAGATACCACGGATGAGCTACTGTCGCCAGCATGCGCACAATACCGTTGTGCGGGAGCTGCATCTCGGCCCGGGTCATTACTTCTATGACATTTTCTCCGTAGCCCAGTTCGCTCAGCAGTAAATGCCCCGATTCCAGGGGTATCCAGGGCTCGTTGTCGGTTGCCGGATTGAGCCTGTAGTAATACAACCTGTGTCTGAGGGTTGGATGGACGAGACAAAAATCGATTTCGAGCTTTCGGCGGTTATGGGGCAGATGCAGGGCGCCCGTTTCCATGAGCTCAGCTATCCGATTTTCTGTGGCGCCGGTTTGAGGGCCATAGGTGTAGATGGCCATAATGCGGGTCTGTGATCCATCCCCGGTGAAGGAAGTAAGGTCGACGGGGTCGAAAACGACTATT
>CAYOTJ010000316.1:1064-5191 GCA_964406855.1 uncultured Saprospiraceae bacterium | reverse complement strand
GACCGGGGCAATATAGGCCTTGCATTAGCCTATGTGCGTTACAATCGCTTCTTCTCTGAGCAACTCCTCTTTAGCGTACCCTGGAGCAACAAGGAACTGACCATCACCACCGAAACCTTCCGCAACAAGCTCCAGCCGGGCGCTGCGGAAGAATGGGTCATCCGCATAGACGGGCCGCAAAAAGAAAAAGTTGCCGCCGAGCTGCTCGCTTCCATGTACGATGCCAGCCTTGACCAGTTGCAGCCTTTCGACTGGGCGTTCCAGCCTTTCCCCTACCTGAGCGCTTCGGCCAACTGGCAGGGGAGCAGTTTCCAGGCTGGCGGCGTAGGCCTCACGCTGCTGCCCATAAGCGTGCCCGGAGACCCCGTGGAGATCATCCACCCCGACTTCGACTGGTTTGGGCTGTCGCCGGTGTACACCAATGGCGCCGTTTATAAGTCGATGGCCCGCAGCGCCCCGGGCATGGCCGCAGAAGCTGAGATGGCTACCGCCGATATGCGTGCCGGCGCCCCGCCTCCGCCGCCCGCGCCGGTTGCCGCCGAAATAGCGGCCGTACAAGGGCAGGGCGGCGAGACCGATGCCCGCACCCAATCGACAACCAATACCCCGCCGCCGGTGCGCGCCAACCTTCAGGAGACGGCCTTCTTCATGCCCAGCCTCGAAACCGATGCCCAGGGCCGAATTGCCTTGCGCTTCCAGGCGCCGGAAGCCCTCACCCGCTGGAAACTGCAACTACTGGCCCATACCCCTGACCTCCAATTTGCGCTCTCCACCCGCGAGGTGGTCACCCAAAAAGAGTTGATGGTGCAGCCCAATGCGCCCCGCTTCCTGCGCGAAGGCGACGCTCTGGCCATAACCGCCAAAGTGAGCAACCTCACCGACAAGGGGATGCAGGGCACGGCGCGCATGGAGCTGTTTGACGCCGCTACCGGCGCTCCGCTCTCGGCAGCCTATGGCCTTGTGTCGGAGCAAAGCTTTAGCGTTGGCGCACAAGGCTCAACAGGTTTGGCCTGGCCGCTGCGCGTGCCCGCCGGCGCCACGGGCGCCATCACCTATCGCGTGACGGTGCAAAGCGGCAGCTATAGCGATGGTGAAGAAAATGCCCTGCCTGTGCTCACCAACCGCACCCTCGTCACCGAGGCCATTCCGCTGTATGTGCGCGGGCGGCAACGTCGCTCCTTCACCCTGCGCAACCTCGAAAGCTCGGGGCCTTCGTCGTCCATTCAGCACCAGGGTCTTTCGCTGGAGATCACCAGCAATCCCGCCTGGCTGGCCGTCAAAGCGCTACCCTACCTACAGGAGTACCCGCACGAGTGTACCGAGCAAATACTCAATCGCTTCTACGCCAATACCATCTCTGCCGGCATAGCCAACAAATACCCACGCCTGCGCGCCGTATTTGAGAGCTGGAAGGGATCTGCAGATGCGCTCAAGAGTCCGCTACTTACCAACCAGCAGCTCAAAAGCGCTCTGCTCGAAGAGACGCCCTGGGTGCTGGAAGCTCAGGACGAAACGACCCAACGCGAACGCATCGGCTTGCTCTTCGACCTCAACCAGATGGCTAAAGCCCGGCGTGAAGCCCTCGAACAATTAGCGCAACGACAGGAAGCCGACGGCGGCTTTACGTGGTTTCCCGGCGGCCGCACCAATGCCTATGTTACTCAGTATGTGGTAGAAGGGCTGGCCCACCTTCGCCAATTGGGCGTCGAAAATTTCAGCAATGAACCCCAGGTGGAGCAGTTGCTGCAAAAATCGATCGGCTATATCGACCAGCAATTTGTGAAACACTATCAGGAGCTCGCCCGCCGCGTGGAGCGCAAGCAGGCCACCTTCGAGCAGGACAACCTCGACGCCCTCGTGGTACATTACCTCTACGTGCGCAGCTTCTTCCCCGAACAAAAAGCCGACGCCGAGCGCGACCGGGCTTGGGCATACTACCTGGGTCAGGCCGAAAAATACTGGCTCAGCCGCGGCCTCTACGAGCAAGGCATGATTGCGCTGGCCCTGCATCGCACGGGCAAGCTGCGGCAGGCGCAAGGCATCTTAGCCTCGCTGCGCGAGCGCGCCCTGCGCAACGACGAGCTGGGCATGTACTGGAAATATGCGCCCGGTTGGCGCTGGAACCAACTGCCCATTGAGACCCACGCTTTGCTTATTGAGGTCTTCCATACTTTAGGCGCCCCCGTCGAAGAAGTAGACGAACTCCGCCTGTGGCTGCTCAAAAATAAGGAAACCAATCGCTGGGAGACCACCAAAGCTACCGCGGCAGCCGTATACGCCCTGCTGGCTACCGGCGAGTCGTGGCTAACGGAAAGCCAGCCCGTGGCCATCTCCTTCCCCAAAGCGCCTGCCGCGGCTTACAGCCAGCGCATCGCACAGGCCGAGGCTTCGGCTGAAGCCGGCACAGGCTACTACCAGACCCAATGGACGGCTGCCGAAACCGGCCCGTCTTTAGCTACCGTGCAGCTCGACAACCGCAACAAAACCGCCGCCTGGGGCGGCATCTACTGGCAGTACTTTGAAGACATCGACAAAGTAGCCCGCCATGCCGACTCGCCCCTGCAGCTCGATCGCGCGCTCTACCGCGAGCGCAATACCGACGCCGGTAAGGTGCTGGAACCCTTAGCGCCGGGCGCCGTCCTGCAGCCTGGCGATAAGCTCACCGTTCGCCTCACCTTGCGCACCGACCGCGACATGGAGTTTGTGCATCTCAAAGACCTGCGCGGCAGCGGCTTAGAGCCGGTCGTTCAACTCAGCAACTACCGCTGGCAAGACGGCTTAGGCTTCTACCAAAGCGTTACCGATCTGGGCATGCACTTCTTCTTCGACTACCTCCCCAAGGGGGTCTACGTACTGGAACACCAGCTCTGGGTAGTGCACCGGGGCGAGTTCTCCAACGGCGTAGCCACCCTCCAATCGATGTATGCGCCGGCCTTCAACAGCCACAGCGCCGGCGCGCGATTAGAGGTGAGATAATCTGGCGCCCTCTTTTGCACACTTCTCCGGAGTAATGCCCCAAGGGGCGTCTCCGGAGAAGCTATGGCGAGGCTTTTTAACGCCGCCAGCCGAAAAAAGAGCAAGTCAAGATTCACAAATCTTGGCTTGGAGAACTATAACGCCGCCAGACGAGAAAAGAGCAAGTCAAGATGCACAAATCCTGGCTCGGAGAACTATAAAAGCCTAACTTTGCGCACTCAACGGCTGGGGTCGCAAACTTTGAGGGATGGATTTTCTCTCGGGTTGCCCGGCAATGTCTGCCGCCAAGCCGTATAAAGCAACTTGGATAAACGTATGATCCTCAGCGATAAAAAAATTTTAGACGCCATAGAGCGGGGCGACATCGTCATTGAGCCCTTTGCGCGGGAGTACTTAGGCACCAACTCTTATGACGTGCACTTAGGTAAGTGGCTGGCCATCTACAAAGACCACATCCTCGATGCGCGCAAACACAACCCCATCGAGCTTATTGAAATCCCGGAAGACGGCTTTATCCTGCACCCCAACACCCTGTACCTCGGGGTGACGGCCGAATATACGGAAACCCATAGCGCCGTGCCTTTTCTGGAGGGCAAGTCGAGCGTAGGGCGCCTCGGGATAGACATTCATGCTACTGCGGGCAAGGGCGACGTGGGCTTTTGTAACCACTGGACCCTCGAGATCAGTTGTACGCACCCGGTGCGGGTATACGCCGATATGCCCATCGGGCAGCTCATCTACTTTGTGGTGGATGGCGACATCGAAACGTACTACAACCGCAAGGGCAACGCCAAGTATACCCAGCGCTCAGATAAGCCCATGGAAAGTATGATGTGGAAGAACAAGTGGTAGCTGCAACGATGGCCCAGGGGTTGATTATTGGAATTTTATTTACCTTTGCCCCCAGCTATACGCCACATTATCAGGCGATAGAGATTGCCCTTTCAAAATAGTACTATGGACGAGTCGAGCAGTAGCGATCCTTTGCCTACCCTCATCATTGGAGCCGGGCCCGCCGGGCTGGCCGTAGGGGCGGAATTGAGCCGCCGTCAGTTGCCGTTTATCATGCTGGAAAAAGAAGCCGATGTGGGCGCCGCCTGGCGCAAGCACTACAAACGGCTGCATCTGCATACCGTGAAGGAGTATTCCCA
>CAYOTJ010000316.1:0-1054 GCA_964406855.1 uncultured Saprospiraceae bacterium | reverse complement strand
TATGCCCGCCACTTTGGACTGACGCCGATGTTCAACCAGTCGGTTTGCCAGATCAACCGCGTAGGCGACGGCCGCTGGAGCGTCCTCACCACCGAGGGTACGCGCTATGAGGCGGCGCGCATTGTGGTAGCTACGGGCATCAACCGCATCCCCTTTTGGCCCCGGCTGCCGGGGCAAGAGGACTTTCAGGGCCAGCTCCTGCACAGCAGCGCCTACCTGACGCCCGAGCCCTTCCGGGGCAAGCGCGTGCTGGTGGTGGGCATGGGCAATAGCGGGGCCGAGATTGCCCTCGACCTGAGCGAGGCCGGCATCGCTACTTTTCTGAGCGTGCGCGGGCCGGTGAATATTGTGCCCCGCGAAGTGCTGGGGCGCCCCACTCAAGTGACGGCTTTTGCGCTGGCTAAGCTGCCACACTGGTTAGGCGACGGCATCGGACTGCTGGTGCGCAAGCTCACCGTGGGCGACATGCCGCGCTATGGGTTATCGCTATCCCCGATAGCCCCTGCCCGACAACTGCGCGAAACCGGCCAGACGCCCGTCATCGACTTAGGTACGCTGGATGAAATACGCGCCGGCCGCATCAAAGTGCTGCCGGCCATCGACCAGTTTCACGAAACGGGGGTCGTATTCAAAAATGGCGACGACTATGCCTTTGACGCCGTCATTATGGCCACGGGCTACCGCCCCAGGTTAGAGGACTTCCTTGATGATACCGATAAATTTACCGACGCCTTTGGCCTGCCCACCGGCATTGCCGCCGAGGGGCAGTTCGGAGGGCTGTACTTCATCGGCTTCGACAACTACTCGCCGGGCGGCGGCTTGGGCGTCATCCGACGCGATGCAACGCGGATTGCAGAGATGATTGGGAGGGGGTAATTTTTTTGGGGGCCCGCCGCATGGCGCCCACATTTTTTATCACCACGGGCGGCGCCGGGCTATCCGGTCGCAGGAGCTCCCTTTTATCCCTGGCCCGGACACCAAACAGCTATAGCCCGGTTCTATAGTTCTCCAAGTCAGGATGAGTGAAAAATGGACGCCGCTATTTTTTCGGTTG
>CAYOTJ010000315.1:0-5214 GCA_964406855.1 uncultured Saprospiraceae bacterium | reverse complement strand
GTAAAAATGCTGGGCAGCGGCGGCGGCAACGGCTTTAGCATCTGGCCCAATTGGGGCGTGTACGGCCTGTTGTGCGTATGGGAGTCGGCAACGCCGGAGGCCTCGGCCCAGCGTTTCTTCAATACCCATCCCTGGTGGGGCGCAGCACGGCAGCGGGCCGCAGAAACCTGCGTCGTATACCTCCAACCCACCGCCGCTCATGGCCGCTGGGACGGCCGCTCTCCCTTCCGGGCCGGCTTGCCCTTCAACCCCGATAGCCCCGTAGCCGTACTCACCCGAGCCACCATCCGCCTGCGGCATCTGTGGCGCTTTTGGCGCTACGTGCCCCGCGTGAGCGCATCGGTCAAAGATCGCCCCGGCGAATTGCTCAGCGTAGGGGTAGGCGAGTGGCCGCTCTTCCAGCAGGCCACCTTTAGCATATGGCAAAGCGGCCATCAAATGATGGACTATGCCTACCGAAGCCCCTTCCACAGCGAGGTCGTGAAGCGCACCCGCGAGCTGGGCTGGTACAAGGAGGAACTCTTCGCCCGCTTTGCCCCCGTCAGGGCCGAAGGAAGCTGGAACGGCGCCAATCCCCTTGGTCGCATCGCTCCATAACGCACCTTCGCCGGCTAAAGGATAAGCATTTTTTGGGGCCCCGCCGCATATCATCTGCCGCTGTAAGGCATTTTGCGCGGCGCCGGGTGTTCCGCTACTATGGCCGCACGCACCGCCTCCCTTGGGGTCGGCGGCGCGCGCAGCCATACCGCTTCACCCCCTGGTCCGAAAGCCCTGTTAAAAAAAAATGCCCGATGGTATGGCCCAATAAGCATTACTTTTGCATCATGCAACTCAATCATAAAACATTTGGCCAAGGCCCGCCGCTGTTGGTGCTGCACGGCCTTTTTGGCACCCTCGACAACTGGCAGACCTTGGCCAAGCGCTGGGCCGAACACTTTACCGTTTTTATCGTCGACCAACGCAACCACGGCAGGTCGCCCCATGCCGATGTCATCAACTATCCCACACTGGCCGACGACCTCCACCTCTTTATGGAGGAACACTGGATTTATAAGGCGCATATCTTGGGCCACTCTATGGGCGGCAAAACCGCTATGCAGTTTGCCCTCCAATACCCCGATATGGTGGATAAACTCATCGTTGTAGACATAGCCCCCAAATCGTATGCCGGCGGCCATGAGGTTATCCTCGATGCCCTGCTATCGCTTGATTTGCCTAATCTCAACGACCGCAAAGAGGCCGAAGCCCTGCTGGAACAGCGCATACCCGAATACGGCGTGCGCCAGTTTTTGCTCAAGAACCTCACCCGCGATGCCAACGGCGGCTTTGCCTGGAAGATGAACCTCCCGAGCATCTATAACCACTACGCCGATATCCTCGCCGATGTAGACGCAGCCGCAGCGCCTTTCGAGGGCCCGGCGCTGTTTGTGCGCGGCAGCCGTTCCGATTATATTACCGACGCCGACTGGCCCGCCCTGAAGGAGCGTTTCGCTCAGGCCGAGCTGGCAACCATTGAGGGCGCCGGTCACTGGGTCCATGCCGACCAGCCCGATGCGTTATTTGCCACCGTGCAGGCCTTCCTGGAAGCATAGGCTTGTATTCGCTGCATAAGGCCGGGAATCGGCAGCCCAATTGAGCCTCCGAAGAGGCGCTTATAGTTCTCCAAGTCAGGATGAGTGAAAAATGGACGCCGCTATTTTTTCGGTTGGCAAGGCAAAAAACGTAGACATAGCCTAAGCTATGGCGAGGCTTTTTAACGCCGCCAGCCGGAAAAAGAGCAAGTCAAGATTCACAAATCTTGGCTTGGAGAACTATACAACAATTTCCCTTATCTTTTCGTCTTTATTTGACAATACAAACAAACACAGATAGCCATGAAAATGACGCTGGGAGCAAAAATAACCCTCATCGCCTTAGTCGTTACCGGTAGCGCCTTTACCTTAGTCACTACCAACGATAAGTACTTCGAAATACTCAAAAATATCGAAGTTTTCGCCAACGTATACCGCGAGCTCAATTCCAATTACGTCGACGAACTCGACCCCGGCCGCCTCATGCGCACGGGTATCGACGCTATGGTGGGCTCCCTCGACCCCTTCACCAACTACATCAGCGAGTCGGATATCGAAAAGTATCGCTTCGAGACGGAAGGTCGCTATCATGGTATTGGCGCTGTAAGCGAAAAAATTGGCGACTACATCACCATCACCGAGCTTTACAAAGACCAGCCTGCCGATAAAGCCGGCCTCCGCCCCGGCGACCAAATCATCGCCGTAGATGGTAAAGATGCCAAAGGCAAAACTACCGAAGAATTGAACGAAATCATGCGCGGCTTCCCCGGCTCAAAGATGGAGCTCACCATCCGGCGGGCAGGTTCGCCAGGCGATTTCCGCATCACCTTAGTGCGCGGCGACGTAAATGTGCCCAATGTACCGTACTACGGCATGGTAGGCCAGGGCATAGGTTATATCGCACTCACCATTTTTACTCAGGAGGCCGGCCGCAACATCGCCAATGCACTCAAAGAACTCAAAGCCCAGGATCCCAACCTAAAAGGCGTTATCCTCGACCTGCGCGACAACGGCGGCGGCTTGCTCTTCGAGGCCGTCAACATCTGCAACCTGTTTATCCCCCAGGATGAGGTGGTCGTATCCACCCGGGGCAAAATCAAGGAGCGCGATCAGGTGTTTCGCACCATGAACGCTCCGCTCGACCTTGAAATCCCTGTGGCCGTGCTCATCAATAAGCGATCGGCTTCAGCCTCCGAAATCGTCAGCGGCGTGCTGCAAGACTACGATCGCGGCGTACTCATCGGGCAACGCTCTTATGGTAAAGGTCTTGTGCAAAATACCATGGACGTAGGCTATGGCGCCCGAGTGAAGGTAACCACCTCCAAGTACTACATCCCAAGCCAACGCTGTATTCAAAGCGTAGAGTACCGCGATGGCGAGCCGGTGGAAATCCCGGACGAGCGGCGCGCTCAATTCCGCACCCAAGCCGGTCGCCTGGTACTCGACGGCGGCGGCGTAAAACCCGATATTCTGCTCGAATCGCCTTACAAAGACGGCATTGTAAAAGCCTTGCTGGAAGAGCATGTCATCTTCGACTACGTTACGCAATGGTCGCTGAAACACCCGGTTATCGATTCGGTAGATCGTTTTAAGTTTACTGAATTTGACGACTTTGGCAACTACCTGCGCAACCGCAACTTCTCGTACAACAGCGAAAGTGAAAAACTGCTGACCTCCCTGCGCGAGAAAATTATGGCCGAAAACCTCAGCGTAGAGGCCGAAGTACAGGCCCTGGCAGCCCGCATCGACTTTGCCCAGCGCGAAGAGTTGCAGCGCTACCGGGAAGTCATTACCGATCTGATCGAAAAAGAAATTGCGGGCCGCTACTACTACCAACGTGGCAAAGTGCAGATTGGCCTGCGCAACGACCCCGAGGTGAAAGAGGCCATCGATGTGCTCAATGATCCTGCGCGTTATCGCAAGATACTCAGTGGTCAATAGAAAAATATGGCTACCCCCGACACCCAGCAGAAAATACTCCATGCCGCCGTCGTTTGCTTCAATCGGCACGGGGTAGCCGGCTCTCGCCTGCAATACATAGCCGATGAAGCCTTCGTGAGTTTGGGCAACATGACCTATCACTTTCGCAATAAGGAAGCCATCGTGCAGGCAATATGGGAAAAAATCGCCGGCCGGCAGCGCACTTTGCTGGCGGAGTTCCGCGTATTGCCCTTGTTTGAAGACATTGACCGACTGCTGGCCAGCCTCTTTGCCCTTCAGCAGCAGTACGCCTTTTTTTATACCGATACCCTCGACATCATCCGCAATTACCCTGAAATAGAAGGCTCTTACCGCCAGCAAACCCAGTGGCAGATCAGCCAACTGGCTTTGGCCCTGCAATTCAACCAGGCCAGAGGCGCGCTCTTGCCGGCTCTGGAACAAGAAGCCGAAGCCCGACAACTGGCCGGCCAGTTTTGGCAATTGTCCGATACCTGGATATATTACCGAAGCATACAAGGGTTAACGGTAAACGACTATCGGGCTTTCCGCAAAACGCTATGGCATCTGCTATCGGCCTATTTTACAGATATGGGGATACAGGAATTTAGACAAACCATTGCCATGTTATCCGACAAAGATCCTATATTTGGGAATTAAACTTCAAAATAGCCTATGGGTCGGTCATTTGTATTGTCGCCGGAATTGTACGCGCAGGTACTCGATCAGCTCAGTAGCTTGTATTTTACTGATAAGCCCGGCTACTCAACGGATATGAATTTCCTGCGGGATGACCTGTGGCTCTGTGATACCGTCGTTATCGAACATTTACAAGCGCGAAAGGGGCTATGGGAAGTATCGCTGGTTTTTGCCCATTACCAGATGCCGCTCAGGTTCCTGGCTCGTCGCATAACCCATCACACCTGCCCCCGGCGGGCCGAAATGATGGCCTTTTATATGCGCCGGCTTGCCGCTAAAGATCAGCGCGGCACACTGCGAATCAGCTCCGAGAGCTTCCATACTCCGCTCAACTAAAACATTACCTTGTTTCCGGGGCAACAAACCCGGCCTTGAATATGAGCGCAGCTACCAAGCAAAAAATCATCGAGTCGGCTATCCGGTTGTTTAACCAGGACGGGGTCGCCAATGTCCGCTTACAACAGATAGCCGATGAGGCTGGCATCAGCGTAGGGAACCTCGCTTACCACTATCGCAATAAGGACGCTATTGTAGCCAGCGTATACGAGAATCTTTTTGAAGAATTCGCCGATATCCTTTCTTTTTACCTCAAAGGCCCCGGCCTTTCCGATTTTGATCGCCAACTTGATCTTTATTACGACTTTTTTGCCAAGTACAAGTTCTACCTCATCGACCTCTTTGAAGTAGAGCGCTCTCACCAGACCATCATGTCTGCCTGGCAACAATTTGTAGCCAAAATGCTGATCCAGATCCGCAAACGCATCGACTACTGCGTACAGCGCGGCCTGGTACGCCCCGAACCCATACCGGGTATTTACGATACCCTCACCCATAACATCTGGATGACCATCGTCTTTTGGATACCCCAACAGGTACTCAAGGGCCAACCCTTTAGTTCGGGCCATTTCAAGCATGCCATCTGGGCTCAGATCAGCCCCTATCTAACCCCGAAAGGCCTCACAGAGTATGAATCAGAGGTGCAACCTTTGGGGGTAAACCCTTAGCG
>CAYOTJ010000314.1:3777-5227 GCA_964406855.1 uncultured Saprospiraceae bacterium | reverse complement strand
ACAGCGCTGGGAAGAGGAGGCTAAAACCAAGCGCTATCCGGTAGAGGAAGAAGATATAGCAGAGGTAGTATCCATGATGACGGGGATTCCCGTGCGTCGGGTGGCCCAGAGCGAGAGCAAGAAGCTGGTAAGCATGGATAAAGACCTCCAGGGCGCCATCATTGGCCAGGACGAAGCCATCGGCAAAATCGTGAAGGCCATACAGCGCAACCGCGTAGGTCTCAAAGATCCCAAAAAGCCGATTGGCTCTTTCATCTTCTTAGGTCCTACGGGGGTAGGTAAAACCGAGCTCGCCAAGGCGCTGGCCCGCTACCTCTTTGACAGCGATGACGCCCTCATCCGCATCGATATGAGCGAATACATGGAGAAATTTTCCGTGAGCCGCCTCATTGGCGCCCCTCCAGGCTATGTGGGTTATGAAGAAGGCGGTCAGCTTACCGAAAAAGTACGCCGCAAGCCCTACTCTGTAGTGCTGCTCGACGAGATCGAAAAAGCCCACCCCGATGTGTACAACATCCTGCTACAGGTGCTCGACGATGGCCAGCTCACCGATGGTTTGGGTCGTCGGGTGGACTTTAAGAACACGCTGATCATCATGACCTCCAACGTGGGCGTTCGCCAGTTGAAGGACTTTGGCCAGGGCGTCGGCTTTGCCACCCAGGCGCGCCAGCAGGCTGCCGAGGAAAACAGTAAAACGGTTATCCAAAATGCGCTCAAGCGCACCTTCTCGCCGGAGTTCCTCAACCGCATCGATGATGTGATTGTATTCAACAGCCTTGATCAGGAAGAAATCTTCAAGATCATCGACATTACCCTGCGCGACCTCGACAAGCGCCTGTTGGGCATGGGCTTCCAACTCATCCTGACGGAGACGGCGAAGAAGTTTGTTGCGGAAAAAGGCTTCGATCCACAGTTTGGCGCCCGCCCCTTGCACCGCGCCATTCAGAAATACCTCGAAGACCCGCTGGCTGAATTTATCCTCAGCCAGGGTCCTGCCGAAGGCACCGTTATGGAAGCCTCGCTCAATGAAGGGGGCGACGGTATCGTCATCAGCCTCTCAAAATCGGTGAGCCAGGACGTGAATGAGGACGTAAACGAATAATAATCAAAAAAAAGCGCAGTCCTATAACACTTGGGATTGCGCTTTTTCTTTTTTTTGCAGTCGGTTTTGTATAACTTTACACACTAAAGGAAGCACGATGGCGCTAAAACCACCCAATCGGGTATAATAATAGCGCTATCCATCCATCACTAAATAAAATTATCGTTTGGCTAAGCTGAGTAAACCTCAAATGAACTCCCGCAGGGACCCCCGTGAAGAAGAAAAAAATCGCTTCCGGCTCAATGACATGATCCGGATTCCGGAGGCCCGTCTGGTAGGTGATAATCTTGATGAAATAAGCCAATTGGCAGGTAAGCCCATTGAGTCTGGTATTTATCCCCCCCGCCA
>CAYOTJ010000314.1:0-3767 GCA_964406855.1 uncultured Saprospiraceae bacterium | reverse complement strand
CCCGCCAGCTACGCGAATGGGCAGAAAGATTGGAGATGGATTTGGTCGAGATATCGCCCAACGCCAAGCCTCCGGTCGTTCGCATTACCGACTTCAATAAGTTTCTCTACGAGAAGAAAAAGAAGGAAAAAGAAATCAAGGCCAAAGCGGCTAAAACGGTTATCAAAGAAATTCGATTTGGCCCGAACACCGACGATCACGACTTTGAGTTCAAAGTGCGTCACGCTCGTTCTTTCCTCGACGAAGGCTCTAAGGTAAAAGCTTATGTGCAGTTTAAGGGCCGCGCCATTGTCTTTAAAGACCGGGGCGAGTTGCTGTTGCTTCGCTTCCTGAAGGAACTCGAAGATTTGGGCGCCGCCGAATCGCTGCCCAAGTTAGAAGGCCGCCGGATGATCGTTATGGTAGCGCCTAAAAAAAGCGCGCCTAAGAAGTAATCAGTCGATTTTAACGGCATTTACCTTGCCATAAATCATATCAGGAAAGATTTATGGCTTGCCCAACTTCCGGCCAATGAGCACCGTTGCGTTTACAAAAAACGACGCACGCCATTTGGGCTCTTCCTCGTAAGCCCACAGCCCCCAGGGTGTATCGTTAGCTGAGAAGGTAGCGTCATCGGGCAGGGGTTGGGCTGTTGAAAACTCAGGCCTGCGCAAGCGCAGCCCCAGTTGCAGGGAGCCTTCTATATGACCATTTCGGCCTAAGCTCGTCTGCGTACCTAAACCCGCAGCTAAAGAAATGGCGTGATCGCGCATGCTGTAATCATAGCGTTGCCGGTAAAGCCCCTCCACGCGGTTGAACTCGCCGGGAATATCGGCCTCCGCATAGCGGTAGCCCAGGGTAATTTCCTGAAACTGATAGTTGGCGCGCTTTACCAGTACCACAGCCCGCCGCATGCGGCGCAGGGATACGGAGGCGCGGGCGCCGCCCTTCAGCGCCCATCCCAAACCTCTGTCATCTCTGGTATCCAGTCTGAAGTCTTTAAAATTAAAGCGAAAGATAGCCCCTCCCTCATAGCGCAGATAAAGACGCTCGCCGGCGTCGCGCCGGATAGGCGTAAGCACCGACAGCGATGCGCCCGGCAAAACGGGATTTAGCCAGGGCACAACAGACAACGCAATAACAGACCGGGGCGACGGCGTCTCCCAGCGGTACTGGGCAGCCAGCGGATGAGCGGCAAAGAAGGCCAAAAACAATAAAACCGGCAGGTAATTTGGGTACAAAACGCGAAGCGGGAACCAAAGAGCCATAAACAAAGGTTTTTAGTGGTATGCTGCGCGCCAACAGGTTTGGGGAAGAACAAACAACCGTACACCTACCCGCGCAAGCGCTACAAATGAGCGATAATTCGATAACGGCCCGAACTATATTTTTGCTGCCTGCGCGAAGCGTATTATCTTCGCGCCTCGTATTATCAGCATACTAAACGTTAACGTTTCCGGAAAACCAACTAAAGGACTAAGCCACATGGAATACAATTCCCGCGTCATTGAAGCGAAATGGAAGCAGTATTGGGAAGAGAACGGCGTCTATCGCGTAAAAGAAGACCCCACAAAGCCCAAGTTTTATGTACTTGACATGTTCCCCTACCCTTCGGGCGCAGGTCTGCATGTAGGCCACCCACTGGGCTATGTAGCTTCCGATATATATGCTCGCTACAAGCGGCTGCGCGGTTTTAACGTGCTGCATCCCATGGGCTATGACTCCTTCGGCCTGCCCGCCGAGCAGTACGCCATCGATACCGGCATCCATCCGGCCATCTCCACCGATCAGAACATTGGCCGCTATCGCCAGCAACTCGACAACTTGGGCTTTTCCTTCGACTGGAGCCGCGAGGTGCGCACCAGCGACCCTGGCTATTATCGTTGGACCCAGTGGATTTTTCTCCAGCTCTTCCACCACTACTTCGATAAAGAAGCCGGCAAGGCCCTGCCCATCGCCCAGTTGGAAGCCCGCTTAGCTACAGCAGGCAATGCAAACATCAAAGCCGTTTGCGACGACGATACGCCCGCCATCAGCGCTGCCGACTGGCAGGGTATGAGCGCGCGGCAGCAGGCGCTTTTCCTCTTGCACTACCGCCTCACCTTCCCCGAGGAAAGCTTCGTCAACTGGTGCCCCGCTTTGGGCACCGTACTCTCCAACGACGAAGTCAAAGACGGCGTCAGCGAGCGCGGCGGCCACCCCGTCGAGCGCAAGCTCATGAAGCAATGGAGCATGCGCATCACCGCTTATGCCGATCGATTGCTCGAAGGCCTCGACCACATCGACTGGCCCGAGAGCCTCAAAGATCAGCAGCGCAACTGGATTGGCCGCTCTGAAGGCGCCAGCGTCAAATTCGCATTGGCCGATGACCCCGACACTTCCATTGAGGTATTTACCACCCGCGTAGATACCATCTATGGAGTCACCTTCATGTGCTTAGCCCCCGAACACGAACTGGTAGCCGGCCTCACCCGCCCCGATCAGCAGGCTGAAGTGGGGGCCTATGTAAAATGGGCCGCCTCCCGTTCGGAAATCGAGCGCATGGCAGAAGTAAAGCGCGTCACGGGCGCCTTCACAGGCAGCTACTGCATCAACCCCTTCAACGGCGAAAAAGTACCCATCTTCATCGCCGATTATGTACTGGCCGGATACGGCACAGGCGCCGTTATGGCCGTACCTTCGGGCGACCAGCGCGACTGGAACTTCGCCCGACACTTCAACCTGCCCATCGTGCCCATTCTCGATGCCCAGAAAAACCTCGACGAGGCCGCCGACCCCACCAAGGAAGGCCGCTACATCAACTCGGGCATCATCAATGGCTTAGGCTATAAGGAGGCCACCGCCAAACTCATCGCCTGGCTTGAAGAAAATGGAAAGGGCAAAGGCAAAGTCCAGTATCGCATCCGCAACGCCGTCTTCAGCCGGCAGCGCTACTGGGGCGAGCCCGTGCCCGTATACTGGAACGATGGCGTACCCCATCCCCTCAGCGAAGACGAACTGCCGCTGCTGCTGCCCGAAATCGACAAATACCAGCCTACCTCCACGGGCGAGCCGCCTTTGGGCCGGGCTGAAGATTGGAAATATAAAGAGCAGTACAACTACGAGCTCTCTACCATGCCCGGCTGGGCCGGCTCCTCCTGGTATTGGTACCGCTACATGGACCCGCACAACGAACAGGCGTTCGCCTCCCCGGAGGCCATCCAATACTGGCGCAGTGTAGACCTCTATGTAGGCGGCTCCGAACATGCCGTAGGCCACCTGCTCTATAGCCGCTTCTGGAATCACTTCCTCTACGACCTCGGCCTTACGCCCGAGCGGGAGTATGCCAAAAAACTCATCAATCAGGGCATGATCCAGGGTATCATTGAGTACCTCATGCTCCAGAAAGACAAAGAAAACGGCTACAGTCGGTTTGTATGCGCCGACATCGCCCGCCGCGAAGAAGCGGAAACCGGCCGGGAGTTTGCCAGCCTGCCCATCCACGTCGACTATGTGCAGGAGTACGGCACGCCCAACTCTTACGTCAACATCGATAGCATTAAAAAATTCATCGACTGGCGCCCCGACTTTCAGGACGCCATCTTTGAGTGCAGCCAGGGCGTCTATCACAAGGGCGTATTCACCCCCAAGGCCGAGGGCGCTGCCAGCTCTCACCTCATGACGGTATCCGAGGTGGGCAAAATGTCGAAGCGCTACTTCAACGTCGTCAACCCCGATGATGTGGTAGCCCGCTATGGGGCCGACTGCTTCCGCATGTACGAAATGTGCCTTGGCCCCCTCGAAGACGC